>JBEIQF010000372.1:0-3168 GCA_040376635.1 Halobacteriovoraceae bacterium | reverse complement strand
GACCACTTTCCGGATTTCATGACGAAGAACTGAACGACTTTATATTTCCTCGCACCACAATAGTCATAGTAGTACGCGAGCGAAGATAGAATCTTAAATACCGGGAAGACAACACTGAAGCAGACCATGAGGATTCCCACAAACTTCATCTGAAGTTCTTTGTGTGTAATCATGATCCAGAACACATCCATGATACTTTTAGTCTGGAAGTATAAAACCTGGTTTGTGAATTCTACCGGGTGATCAAACAAAACAAATTTTAGGTCCGAGATCTTTGCTTCCATGTCAATCATGGGAGTGGAAACACCCACAGCAAGAAGCACCAATAGAGTCAGAGTAAGAAAGAAATACTGAGATTGCTTAAGTGGTTTTTTGTCGAACGCTTCCATTAAGAATAACAAAGAGGCGAGAATGACCATGATGAGAGACCATCTGGAGATGTCCGTATAATTGTCTTTCATCATCTTAGTGAGTTTTGTTTTTGCGGCCTGTTCATCAGCGACACCAAGAGAGGAGATAATTCTTCCTTTCAGGGAATCATCTTTTACATCGAAAGTCTTATCGATATAAACTTCGACTTTCTCTTTCAGCATGCTTTTGATTTGCTTCTCAGTTTTTGGAGAAGACATTTCTTTCCAGATGGCGTTGGCATATTCCGGAATACCTTTTTTGATCTCTTTTACATCCACGAAAGAATCAATGAGACCTTGCTTGAACCATCCTTCAGTAGTCTTGTAATTTTCTTTTTTCATCTTCTCGACCATCTTGTCGATCAGAACACCGAGTTGAACCTCAAGATGTTTCTTGATTTCTCTTTCATTACCGCGTGTCAGCGAGAGTCTTTCAATTTCCTCGGAAACTATATAGGAGAGTTTTTCTTTCCAGGCATCAACGCTGAAGAGACCATATTTAAAATGGCTGATCTCTGCGAACTTATGTTTGTTAACCTGATTTTCCTTCGAACGGATGATGATTTGTGTACCAAGTGCGGCCACACCAAGAAATAGCAGAAGACTAAAAATCAGCTTGAGATGCTTCATTAGACGTTCCTTACTCAATAGAAAAGGTAGCTTGAATTTATCCGGATGTAACTGAATACTTTGTTAAGCACAAGTTCACGCAACTTGAGTTTTTATCTTTGCAAAGAGAGGAAGTCATAGCGAAACAAGGACTTTACGCGAATTTGATATAAACGAACCGGATTCTTTGTGCTATGATGCCAAAAAACTTCATAGCACAAGACTCACCATGAAACTCATTATCTTTATTCTCGGCTGTATGACGGCCCTCTCTCCATTCTCAATCGATATGTATCTTTCAGCTTTTCCGCTGATGGCAAAACATTTTGATACTACTGTTGCTGAAGTCTCCGTGACTCTCTCAAGTTACTTTGTAGGACTTGCATCAGGACAACTTTTTTACGGACCGCTCATGGACCGCTTCGGAAGAAAAGCTCCCCTCATGACGGGGATCTCGATTTATATCCTGGCTTCACTCGGTTGCATGTTTGTCGATACAGTTGATCAGCTGGTTCTTTTGAGATTCATCCAGGCGGCCGGCGGTTGTGCTGCGAGTGTGGCTGCTTTTGCGATGGTAAGAGATTTGTTTCAGCCAAAAGAGAGTGCGAGAGTACTCTCAACGTTGATTCTGATTCTTGGTGTATCACCACTTCTTGCTCCGACAATCGGTGGATATCTTGCCACATACTTTGGATGGAAATCTGTTTTCCTTGCTCTCGTGATTGGCGCTTCCATCCTCTTGCTTGTGATCTGGAGACTTCTTCCTGAGAGTCACAAAGGTGATACGACTCACATTCTGAAACCACTTCCGATTGCTAAAAACTATCTCTCCATTCTGAAAGAACCAACGTTCTATACCTACGCAACTGCAGGTGCTGTTGGATTCTCAGGTCTCTTTGTTTATCTCGCAGCTTCACCAACCATTTTCATGGAAATTTTCGGAGTGAGTGAACAAGTCTACGGCTGGATTTTTGCATTCATTGCTGCTGGTTTGATTGCGACAAGTCAGCTTAACGTTGTTCTTATCAAAAAGTTTTCAAATGAACAGATTCTCTTCGGTGCACTCTGCATGCTCACCCTTACGAGTGTTGTGTTTTTTGTTTGCGCTTATAATGGTTGGTACAATCTCTACTCAGTAGTCGGTACGATGTTTGTTTTCCTCTCATGCATCGGACTTTCAAATCCAAATTCAAATGCTCTTGCGATGGCACCATTTGGTTCGAAAGCGGGGAGTGCTGCTTCCATGATCGGTTTTCTCCAGATGGGAATTGGTGCGATGGCCTCTGTCATCGTTGGTATCCTCAAAGCGCAGGCGCTTTTTCCACTGGCCGCGATTTTTGTAGGGACATCAACTCTTGCGCTCTTAATTTTTCTTATGGGAAGTAAGTTCATCAGGCCGCAATCTGAGAATGAAGTGCTTCAAAATTAAAGAAGTCTTCATATTTATAAAACATACTTTTTAGCAGTTGAAATTTTGTCTAGGACAACTTAACCTGTCCTTTGAATGCCGTATTAACATTCAAACAAACGGACAGAGTTTTCATGGAAACAGTTGATCTATTCGACGACATCAAAAAGAAAATTCCGAACATCGTTTCGCATTTCAGATTTCTTGCACCCATGACAACAACAGCAGAAGAAAAAGCAGTGCTCGATAAAGGGCGACTTGTTGTGGAAGATCTTGGTGATCTAAGATTCGGTTTAACTTTTCATCTTCCTGATTATCTCTTCATCGAAATTGCTCCGCAGATTCCTTCAGTTGAAGAAAGCCTGATGAATAAATCAGCTTCTGTGTTTAAGTATTTCGAAGGGTCAAAAGTCCTGTACGTGAAAGTAAATCGCAACAACCAGGAACCTTAGTGGGCGCTGGCCCAAAAAGTGGTCTGATTCCCCTTAAGCCTTATATGGCAACTCCCTAAAATCCTGAAATATCATTCGAGTCCACTAAGCTATTACGGGGAAAAGTTTTTCTCCGAATGAAAACGGGCTTTCCCCTTATAATAATAGCTATGAAAAACGTAACATTCATCTTCCCGCCCTTCCTGCCAAGCGCTTCTAAGTCTCCTTACTTAGCACCCCATTTGCTTACGACCATTTTGCGTGAGAAGGGACATGAAGTGGAGAACCTGGATCTGAACAATCAATTCGT
>JBEIQF010000468.1:0-2186 GCA_040376635.1 Halobacteriovoraceae bacterium | reverse complement strand
TATTGTCCTGAGTGTCATGAAGTCCTTCGACTGTAATTCTTGATTCTAGAATCCCCGTAGGGGATAATACCGTGACCTTTTGGAGGATACTACTATCGAAGACGTGTTGAAAACAGTTGAGGCCCTTTATGCCCAGAAGGATTACCAAAAGGCACTTGAGACTCTCGCTGCGAATAAGGGAAAAATTTCTGAAAGTGTCTGGCACTATAATGTGGGCACAGTATATGGGAAGCTTGAGAACTGGCCTATGGCACGTTATCACCTGACAATTGCTGAGCTTGAAGGATTAAGTTCAAAAGAAGTTATTCTTAATAAGAAGTTTGTTGAGTCAAAGCTTGAAACAGACAAACTTGAAAGAGCCATCTCACCATCAGATTATTTTGTGAAAGGTGGAATGCAATCTTCCCATGGAATACTTTCCTCAGTTTCCCTCCTGGCAGTTTTAATTGGCCTTGTCGTTTTCTGGCAAAAGAAAAATATCAAGGCACTTGTTACAAGTCTCGTAATCGCCGGAGTTGTTGTGGGTCTGAATATCTGGATCAACTCGTGGGACAAAATGATTGTTACTTCTTCGCAAGTTATCAAAGATGGGCCATCGGAAATTTTTGGTCAGAAAGAAGAGATCCCTGTCGGTCTTATGATTGTTGGTACAAAGAAAGGTGATTGGGTAGAAATTAAATATCCGTCACGATATCAGGGTTGGATTAAGTATACAGGTTTGAAGGAGCTCTAATGAGTTACGAAAAAGAGATGATGGAAAAAATGGGCAGAGGAGAAATTCCTAACGATCGCCTCGAAATTCCTCTTCTAAAATACATGTGGGATTCAAGCCCTCTTTCTTTTCTTTCGTCAAAAGAAAGCCATCATGATTTCTTCAAGAAGATTTCTGTCCTGAGTTCATTCTCAGACAATGAAGTCAGACTCTTTACAAAATTTCTTCACCGCCGTGAATTTCAGCCGAATGAAGTGATCTTTAAACAAGGCGATTCTGGCTATGGCTTTTATTTTATCTATAACGGATCTGTGAATATCTACGCTAATCACAATCCTCAAAGTGCTGACCATGGTGACTTTGTGATTCGTCTTGAAAAGAGACAATACTTCGGAGAGATGGGACTTCTTGAAGAGTTCAATCGCAGAAGTGCAACAATCATCGCTGCTGAACCGACTGTACTTCTGGGAATTTTTAAACCGGATCTTGATCGCATGCTTGAACTCTATCCAGTTCTAGGTGCTAAGTTCCTTCGCGAAACTGCATTAATCATGGCGAACCGTATGGGTCAACTAACTCGAGAAATCGTTACATTGAAAAAGAAAGTTAAAGAGCTTGAACAACAAGTATGAATAGAAATCAAAAAATAAAACTCTATCTGTTTTTATTCTTGTTCGCGACGGCGATCATCTTCGCTATCATGTTCCCTCGTCTGACTTTACCTTTCGGTTTTGCCTATATCGTTTATCTGATGGCGAGACCTTTCACTCTGAAACTGACAATCGGAAGTAAAAAACAACGATTCGGCTATTTTGTCCTCATGACAGTCGGAATTCTTTTTTTATTCTTCCCGGTTTTTGCGACTCTTTACAATGTTGATACTGACTTTAGTAAATGGTCTAACCAATTGCCTGAGGTGGAACGAATCCTGAACGAAAAATTCTTTGCCTTGAAAGTGAAGGTTTTCGAGAAGTATGGCGTTCGACTGAATATGGATCCGGTTAAATTCATCATGTCTAAGATTGAAACTCAGGGGACAATCTTTTTAAGTCACTTCCCGGATTACCTTTCTTCCCTATTTGAGTGGATGCTTCTCGTTCCCATGTTTCTGTATTTCTTTTTCATGGAGAGTCAGAAATTCAGCAGAAGATTTCTGGAAGCAGTTCCTAATTCCATCTTCGAAAAAAGCTACGTGCTCTTTTCTCAGTTTAATACGAAGTTCGGTGAATACATTATTGCTAAATTCATTGAGGCCACAATTCTGGGTACAATTGTCACCCTTGGATTATTCTTGATTGGATTCCCGTATCCTTTCATCCTTGGATTTGTTGCAGGTGTAACGAATATCTTGCCTTACATTGGCCCTGTGATTGGATTCATTCCAGCGTTTTTTATTGCTCTTCTTTCAAAAGACCCAAATGTTTCTATGCTAGCTATGGTCATTGTCTTTACGGTCGCCAACCTGATCGACATG
>JBEIQF010000258.1:0-4858 GCA_040376635.1 Halobacteriovoraceae bacterium | reverse complement strand
GGGTTAAGTTTCTTAAGCAGGGCAACTTCAACACCAAGTCTTTTTGCAATTGTAGAAAGAGGGACGTTCTTCTTAATGGCAGTAAGTTCAGTTCTGTCGAAAAGCTTGTGCTTTTTCTTAGGAATGACGAAACCATATTTTTCAGCGTTATTCACAACGTGCATTGCTGCAAGAACTTTTGGAACGTAATTGATTGTCTCAGAAGGAAGGTGTTTATCACGTGAAAGCTTGTAGAAGTCACGTGTACCGTGCTTCATAATACGACGGATGATTCCATATTCGCCTGCATTGTAACCAGCAAGTGCCAGTTCCCATGAAGATAGAACATTGTGCATATCTTTAAAGTACATAGCTGCTGCTGTCGTAGATTTGAATAAATCTTGTCTTTCATCAATCTCAGAGTTGATTTTAAGACCGTATCTTGTTCCAGTGCCTTTGATAAACTGCCAAGGACCTACTGCAGATGCATGCGAACGAGCACCAAGGTAATAACCTGATTCAATAAGACCTACGAAATAAAGTTCTTTAGGAAGACCGTGCGCTTTAAAAGTTTCTTCAATGATGTGACGGTATTCTTCACCATTATTGATAAATCTCTGGAAGCGTTCGCGATTTTTCTTCGTGAAGTAATCCACCCAGAACTGCATACGTTTTGTATTTTTAAGAGCGAGAAAGTTTCGTGAATAGGGAATCTGATTACTCTCTGATCCCGGAAGTTCCTCATCAATTTCCGCAACACCAACTTCTTTTTTGATGTCAGTGTCATCAGCATTGGCCTCGGCCATTTCGTGAGTGTATTCACCAGTTTTCGGAGTTTTCTCAAAAATATCTTCGTCTTTGACCTGAACTGTTTCCATTAAACTGCTCATCTCGCGTGAAGGTTTTTTCTTCATCTGAGATTTCATAGTTGTGCAGGAAGCAAGAAGAAGTGTTGAGAAAGTTAGAGTAGAGAGAACAGAGAATTTCTTCATGAACATGAACCTTTATCTATGGTTTAGACATCTTGTCAGTAGTTTTATAGTAGCATTAGAGACAACTATTGCAAGAATTCTTAACAAGAAAAATCTTCCTTTGATATAATGAGTGAATGGACAGTGAAGTAAAAAAAGAATCTAAGATCATCGGCTGGAGAGAATGGGCAACCTTACCGGACCTTGGTCTCATCGCCATCAAAGGCAAAATCGATACCGGAGCAAAAACTTCAAGTTTGCACGCTTACGATATTGAACTCGAAACGAAAGGGTCTAAGACCTATGTGAACTTTAAAGTTCATCCACTTCAGCATGACTTCAGTGTTGTCGTGAAATGCAGGGCCCTTCTGGTTGATAAACGTCACGTGACTGACTCTGGTGGGCATAAGGAAGAGCGTTATGTGATCCGCACGACAATGATCCTTGCAGGAATTAAGAAGCGTATTGAACTTACTCTCACGAATCGTGAATCAATGAAATACAGAATGCTCATCGGCCGCTCGGCCTTGAAGCATCTTTATATTGATCCGATACAGTCTTATCTTTCCGGGAAGACCTTGAAACAAAGACGTTATTTAAAAGAGCTTAAGCTTGAGATGGCGGGTAAAGCTTCGAGTAAGCCTCATTAATCTTGGCGGCCAGGATGAAATCGTTCTCCACTAAATTGTTATTAGTGTGAGTCCAGATCTCAATATCACAGTGACCCCAGCCCAGGTGTATTTCCGGGTGGTGCTTTTCCTCTTCAGCAATTCGTCCCACTTCATTCGTAAATTCCAATGCCCGCTTAAAATTTTTGAACTTGATGGACCTTGCGATTCTTGAATCATCGTGAGTGAGTTTCCACTCAGGCCCAAGAGTTTCCATATTCTTTTTTTTCTCTTCAATGGGAAGAGGGGGAATATAGGTTGAGCACGGAATGCATTTTTTATCTTTTAGATCCATATCAATTCTCCTAGACTCAATCAGTATGCTTTAATCTCGAGGAGTCGTAAATGCGTGGCCTATTTTTGTTGATTCTTTTGATCGGTTGTTCACACAAAGTGAGAATCGTTGCACCAACAACAACTGAACCGAGGATCGCCCATGAGGCCACTGCCACCAAAACAATGGTGACGACTCAAGGTCAGGGCACAACACGTGCTGCTCTTTCAGTTCTCGAAAAAGACGGAAACATCATTGATGCTTTCGTTGCGGCATCATTCGCCATTTCTGTTGAGCGTCCTCATTCTACGGGAATTGGCGGCGGCGGCTTCCTCCTTTATTATTCAAAAGCAGATAACAAAGTTTACGCTTTCGACTTCAGAGAAATTGCTCCTCTTGCTGCCACAAAAAATATGTATCTCACAAAATCGGGTGAAACTCAGGAACTTCTTTCTCAGGAAGGGGCCCTGGCCGTTGCTAACCCGGGTCTTGTAAAAGGTCTTTTTGAAATTCATCAGAGATTCGGAAAGCTCTCGTGGAAAGAAACAATCCAGCCGGCGATCAAGCTCGCTCGTGAAGGTTTCCCGATGTATGAGCAGTTGTATGAAGCTCTGGAAGACAGAAAAATGCTTCTTATTCAGGATCCTGAAGCGAAGGCAACTTTCTACACTAAAGAAGGAAAAACACCACTTCTTGGAACTCTTGTGTACCAGGAGAATCTTGCTAAAACTCTTGAGCACATTGCTGAAAAAGGAAGTGAAGGCTTCTATTCAGGTAAAGTTGCCGACGCCATTGTTAAGACAATTAAATCTAAGCGTGGACTTCTTTCACATAAAGATCTTCGCACTTATAAAATGGTCGAAAGAACTCCTGTTACAGGAATGTACAAGGGCCTGAAGATCTACTCAATGCCACCTCCAAGTTCTGGTGGTATTCACGTGATTCAGATTCTGAAAATGCTTGAGCCGTATGACTTAAAAGATATGGGCCCTCAATCAACTGAAGCGGTTCACCTTACAGCAAATGCTATGCAGAGAGCCTTCCTTGATCGCGCGAGCTACCTTGGTGACCCGGATTTCCATCCGGTTCCGATGAAAGAACTCACTAGTGATGAGTACCTTTCAAAACTTTCAAAGAGCATCAAAACTGAGAAGGCAATCAAAGCTTCTGAACTGAAAGGCATTCCTCTTCCTTACGAATCATCTGATACCACTCACTTCACGATTGCTGATAAAGACGGAAACCTTGTTGCGTCTACACAGACAATCCATGGTTGCTTTGGTTCGGGTGTGATTGCGCAAGGGACAGGGATTATCCTGAACAATGAAATGGATGATTTTGCGCAGAAGCTCGGCGCTCAAAATCTTTTCGGTGCAGTTGGTGGTCAGAACAATCTTGTTGAAGCAAGAAAACGTCCGCTTTCTTCAATGTCTCCAACGATTATTACAAAAAATGATCAACCCTTCATGGCGCTTGGATCTCCATCAGGCACACGAATCATTACGTGTGTTGCCCAGACAATCTTGAATTCAGTTGAATTTGATATGCCTCTTTACGAAGCAGTTGCTGCAACAAGAATTCATCAGCAGTGGCAGCCGGATCAATTGAAAATTGAAACTCCATTCCTTGATCCGAAAGTTGAAAAAGAGCTGAAAGATCTTGGCCATGATGTTGTTCATGAAAGACTTGGATGTTCTATTCAGGCGATCAGAAAGATGAAAGATCATTGGCATGGGGTAAGCGATCCAAGAGGCGAGGGATTGGCACAGGGGACGAACTAAAATGTATAACGCAAATCTACATACTCCGGAGTATGTAGATTTGCGTTAGTGTTTATCTTACTTTCGGAGGTTCATAATCCTTCGCAACTTGCTTAGGATTTTTCGGATCTAAATGCTGAAGCCAGATGGGTTCAGCAGGGGCCGGAATATGGGATTTATCGAAAACTACGCCTTCGATGTTCTGGATTTTTTCAACAGTGTAACCAGCTTGTTTCTTCGCCACTTTTTCTTTAACCCATTTGTACATTTTGTCCGGATCCCAGAAAGTCAGCCTTTTATGAGGAGCTTTTTCATCGGCCCATGATCCCGAATTGAACATCACTTTAAAGAGACTCACGCCTTCTTCTCTTACCGGTGGACCTGCAAGTTCCAGGGGGATGTTCACGGAATAAGACCATGATTCTTTCATGTCCTGATCGAGGATATTGAGAAGATCTGGAAAGCTTGAACCGAAGGCCGTGCAACCAGCTCCTTCACCGAAGCGAGGACGATTAGCGAGACCATAATGTCTTCCGACATTGTTTTTTCTGTATTCTGCAAGATATTGAGTTGCTCTCTTGCACTGACCTTCATTGAGATTGAATTTAACGAAATTGATGCCGCCATTTTTATAGTAGCCTTCTCTTTCAGCTTCGATATCTTTTTTGTCTTCAAGTCGACCATCAAAACTGTGATAGAGAATCCCGAGTCCGCGGTTATTCAAAAGAAGCTGTGAGAGATAATCGAAATTCTTGCCAACCATTCCTGTGAGATCATGGTTCTGGCCGCATTTGAGTTCCACCCAGACGTGACCCATGAAGTGGGGTTCGAAGCTGATCTTGTTCATCAATGCAGATTTTGCAAGATTTGACGGAGATGACCAGTCCATTCCTTTTGGTGAAGGAATGAAGAAAAGAGAAAGTTCATTTGCATGAACTTGAGTCGTCAAAAGTAGGGCACTGAGAATTAGTTTTTTCATAGAGCTATTGTCCTCTGTAAGAACCCACCTCTCCAGAGGGAAAAAACTTTACAGAGAGAGGTGCTCTTGTTTTGATTAATCATGGCCATTATTTTTCCCATTCTTGCTGTATTCGGACTGCCTTTTCTGATTTCGAAGCTCGAAAAGAGAATTAAACTCATTGAGTGGTTGAGTCCTGTAGTCTGTTGTTATGGTCTGGGCATTCTCATTGGAAATATCCCGGGACT
>JBEIQF010000232.1:0-5703 GCA_040376635.1 Halobacteriovoraceae bacterium | reverse complement strand
TACGATCACGACGTGTGATACCGATACCAGAACGCTGAGGACCACCAGGAACGTTATTTGGAGATGGAGCAAACCATCCGCCGATGTCACCATCAACAAGGTTACCTGCTGTAACGATTTTACCAGTCTTCACGCTGAGAGAAGATACTGCAGTGACTGCTGCAAGATCGATTTCCCAAGGGTGCATGCCGTCCTGAAGATCAACCATCAAGTGTCTTACTGCTTCAGCTGTATAAACAGTGAAGAAGTCAGCAAGTACTGCCTGACCAAGATTTGAAAGGTCTTTAAGACCAGACATATCAGAGTTAGCAAGAGAGAGAATCAATGTACGGTAGAAAGGTTTTTGATCCTGAGTTGATGAGAGATACTTATTCAGATCACGAAGATATTCAGGATCTGTTGCATCAGCTACACCACGGCCCGGAGAGGAAGAGAAACTTCTTCCAGACATAACTTCTTTGTGGGGATCAGTTTTACCAGTCTTATAAAGCACGTGATAGTTATAATTGTTGTCATCAAGTTTAACCTTAACACCAAAACCAGACGTTAAAGCGTAAAGAGTACCAAGATCGAAAGGAGCAGCATTAATGCCGGCAGCTTTTAGAGCAACCGCCATGTCATTTTTTGTTGGCCATGATTTGTCTTCTCTATCGAAATACTGAAGAGAATCTGTAGTTGATACCGGTCTTACTTTTTTAAGAGATTCGTAAGCGTTTTCTACTACTGAATCAGGAAGTGCACCTTCGTATGTACGAGAGTTACGATTCCACTTAGCACCTTTGTATTTTGCAAGTGACTTGGGTTCTAGGAACGCTGAACCTTTTTTATAGTTAACAGCACCGATGTTTTGCCATCCGCCGCCGCCGCCATTTTTCTTGTCTGATAATTTATCAAGAGCAGGTTTTAATTTTGCTTTCAGGAAAGCAATATAAGTAGAACCTTTGATGTCGCTCAATTTGAATGATGCTGATGAAGGATATGCGATCCCAGTACCAGCAGATGCAATTTGACGATTTGATTCTGTAGCTTCAGTGCTTACAGTTTGAACTGTTGGTTGTGTTGAGCACGCACCAACAAATGCTAGTAGAACTAGTACCTGTGACAAACGCATGAAAGATCTCCCCTGTGAAACTAAGGTTAAAGTCTTCATTATTTTCACAGACAATTTCGCTATCACAAACTAAAGACAAGAGTTGCCTAGGGCCCTTAAAACCAAATCACTCAGGCTTATCTTCTTTCTGCGGACTTGCAGGTTTTTAGAAATGCGCCATGAAATTTAACATCCATTCACCCCGCGTACTTGAACCAACTTCCCACAGAACATTCTTATAAAAGAAACGAACCATCGGTGTGATGACAACTTCCCTGCTCGTCACAGGCATGTACATCCCTTGTAACATGAACCAAGTCTGAAGCTGATCAAAACCTGCCTCATAGGGTGAAAAACCGACTCTTGCTTGAGTCATCGTGATATCTGAAACTTTTGGTGAATTGAAGGAATAAAATTTTGCAGATGTATAAAGTGTTCTTGTTTCCCAATCAACATCAATCCCGCTCATGTAAACTTCGTTCGTCGCACGTTTATCAATTTCAGAATCTACAACCCCGACACCACCGTGAAGGTAAATGTTTGCCTGCGAAGATTCACCATTGTGGCGAAGAAGAAGGTAATTGGTCTTTGCAATCGCCATTTCAGTATTTGATTCATCTTTAGTGAAGCGCCAGTGATTGATCCCTGAAGCCCAGCGATTGGACCAGGAGTACATGAGCTGGTTATCACTATAGGATTCCATATTCGATGAGCTCACAACGATCCCATCCTTGTAGATGACGGGATGAGCAGACGCGAAGAGTGAGAAACACAAAATAAGAGCTCCAATAAGATAACCGGCCATATAATCCTTTTTTGGTTAATTATCCTCAATGACGACAGTCATGTCTAATCTGTGACAACGATCGAGTCATACCCAGCTTTTTTTACAGCTTCAATAAGAGCTTCGTTAGTAAGAGAGCTCTTTACTTCTATCTCGCCTTTCTTTACGTTAGCTGTAATTTCAACTGCAGAATCAAGTTCTTTGATCTCATCCTGAATATTGTGCACACAGCTCATACATCTCATATTAGTTACTTGTAGCTTTACCATATTTACCTCCTTGGTAATCACAGGATTATTATCAACCTTCCCTCTGAGGGAAGGTCAAGCAATGAAAGAAAAATGATTAATGTCATTGACCTTCCCTTTACGGGAAGGTTTAGGATATAAAGGAACCAAGGAAGTATTTATGCAACAAAATATAAGTCTGAATGTAAAAGGTATGACCTGCGCATCTTGCGTAAACAGAATTGAGAAAGTTCTGAAAAAAGATGAAGGGGTCATTTCGGCCAGTGTGAATTTAGCGACAGAAAAAGCAAATGTTGTTTTTGAAAGTAACAAACTCGATATCAAAAAGATTATCGGTTTGATCGAAAAAGCAGGATATGAAGCTTCAGAAACAAAACAGGATAAAGAGAAAGGTCTGAAAGAAGAAAAACATCTTATTATCCTTTCAGTCCTCTTAACCCTGCCTCTTGTTTTACCTATGTTACTCCAACCTTTCGGAATTCACTTAATGCCACCGGGATGGATTCAACTTCTTCTTGCAACACCCATTCAGTTTTACGTGGGTGCCCGCTTTTATAAATCCGGCTGGAGAGCCATCAAAGCAAAATCCGGCAATATGGAGTTATTAGTTGCGATCGGTACCAGTGCGGCCTACGGCTTAAGTCTTTATCTGATGTATAAAAAAGTGCCCCACCTCTACTTTGAAAGTTCTGCTGTTGTGATTACGTTAGTCATGTTTGGTAAATATCTTGAGGCCAGAGCAAAACAACAAACCTCAGAAGCAATCAAGGCACTTGAAAAACTTCGTCCGAATACCGCGCGTGTGATTCGTGATGGTAAAGAATCAGAAGTAAAAATTGAAGAAGTTGTGATTGCCGATCACGTTGTTATTCGCCCGGGAGAAAGAATTCCGGTAGATGGAACCATTGTGAAAGGATCATCGTCAGTTGATGAATCTCTGATTACCGGAGAAAGTCTTCCTGTTGAAAAATTTGTAACATCAAAAGTTACTGGCGGATCAATCAACGGAGAAGGTTTGATTGAAGTGGAAGTCACAGCGACAGGAAAAGAGACCATGCTTTCAAGAATTATTCGCATGGTGGAAGATGCACAGGCGGTTAAGGCGCCTATTCAGAGACTCGTTGATAAAGTTAGTGCTATTTTTGTTCCAACAGTGATTGTGATCTCGATGCTGACAATTGTTCTCACAGGAATCATCACTGGAGACTGGGAAACGGCTATCATTCATGGGGTTGCTGTTCTGGTTATTGCCTGTCCTTGTGCTTTGGGCCTCGCTACTCCTACTTCTATCATGGTGGGAACAGGTGTTGCCGCTAAAGCAGGAATTCTGATTAAAGATGCCGAGGCACTTGAAGTCGCTCACTCTGTGACAACTATTGCTTTCGATAAAACCGGAACACTGACGGAAGGAAAACCCTCTGTCAGTTCGACCATAACTTTTGGAACAAATGAATCTGAAGCATTAGCGATCATGGCATCCATCCAATTTGGTTCGGAGCATCCACTTGGGAAGGCCGTGATTGAGGAAGCACAAAAAAGAAATATCCATCCGTCTCAGGCAACTGCTTTCAAAGCTATCAGCGGAAAGGGTCTTGAAGCTTTGGTTGAAGGAAGAAAGTTTTATATCGGTAGCAAAAGATTAATTCAGGATTTAAATATTCCTGCTGACAAAGAACTTGCGATCGCGAGTGAAAAAGAAGCTCTGGGTGAAACAGTTTCATTCCTTATCGATGATTCATTAAAGCTCATCATTGCGATCGTCACATTCAGTGACACGATTAAGGCAAGTTCAGCTGAAACAATCACGAAGCTTAAATCCCTTGGCATCAAGACGGTCATGTTGACTGGTGACAACAAAGGAAGTGCTCAAAAAGTTTCAAAGCTTCTTGGACTTGATTCATTTGAAGCGGAAGTTCTGCCAGGAGATAAATCCAGCATCATTGAAAAATACAGATCAAGTGGTCAAATCGTTGGGATGGTAGGTGATGGCATTAACGATGCCCCTGCCCTCGCTGCGGCGAACGTTGGTATTGCGATGTCGACAGGTACAGATGTAGCGATGCACTCATCCGGCATCACACTCATGAGAGGCAATCCTCTGCTTATACCTGATGCCATTTCAATCTCAAGAAGAACCTATACCAAGATCAAACAGAATCTCTTCTGGGCATTCATTTACAACGTGATCGGCATTCCTCTGGCGGCCTTAGGATATTTAAGTCCGGTGGTTGCGGGTGCAGCGATGGCGATGAGTTCAGTCAGTGTTGTCACAAATTCTCTACTCCTTAAACGTTGGAGAAAATCAGCATGAATATCGGTGAAGTCGCTAAACTTAGTGATGTAAACAGCAAGTCCATCAGAAGATATGAGGAACTGGGAATCATGCCAAAGGCCGGAAGAACCATGGCAGGTTACAGACAGTATTCCATGAATGATGTTCATATCCTGAGATTTGTAAAACGTGCCCGAGAGCTTGGTTTTTCGATGAAAGACATCAAGCAACTCGTGAGTCTTTGGAAGAATAAAAGTCGTCCAAGTTCTCAGGTCAAATCCATTGCAAAAAAACATGTCGATGAACTTGAGAAAAAACTCGAGGAAATTCAGTCAATGTTGTCGACTCTGAATAAGCTTGTAAAAAATTGCCATGGCGATGGAAGACCTGATTGTCCGATACTGGATGATTTGGGACATGGGGAGTAACGGATGAAATTCATCATATTCCTAGGTTTATTTCTATCCTTTAATCTTTTTGCAAAAACTGTGAAATATGAACTCACGGCAGAAAATAAATCTATCAACGTTTCAGGTAAAGAGACCGTCAATTTTGCGATTACTCTCAATGGTGGCATACCAGCGCCTACTTTGGAATTTACCGAAGGTGACGACGCTGAGATCACAGTCATTAACAAACTAAAAGATGATGAAGTCTCTATCCATTGGCACGGCATTCTCCTTGACCCATATATGGATGGTGTTCCCTATGTAAACACACCTCCTATTCATCCAGGGGAAAAATATGTGTTCAAGTTTCGCCTGAGACAACATGGTACTTACTGGTATCACTCTCATACGAATGTGCAGGAACAAAAAGGAGTGTACGGGGCAATTGTCATTCATCCGGCAAAACCCACTCACAAATATGATAAGGATCTTGTCGTCGTTCTGAGTGACTGGTCCGATGAAGATTCAAAAGTCATATTGAAAAATTTACGGAAAGATGGAGATTATTATCTCTTCAAAAAAGGCACGATGCGATCATGGTACGGAGCCTTGAAAGAAAAGAAACTTACTAACTTTCTGTATAATGAATGGACCCGCATGGGTGGAATGGATTATTCCGATGTCGGTTACGATGCATTTCTTATTAACGGTAAAAAAGATTCCCAAGGATTGGTTGCGCATCCGGGGAACAAAATCAGACTTCGCATCATCAATGCAGCAGCCTCAACCTACTTCAATGTTTCATTGGGAAATGTTCCCATGAATATTATTTCCATGGATGGAATCGATATTAAACCGACTTTAGCAAAAAGTTTTCTGATTGGAATGGCAGAAACATATGATGTTCTTTTTGAAATTCC
>JBEIQF010000381.1:0-3103 GCA_040376635.1 Halobacteriovoraceae bacterium | reverse complement strand
TGTTCACGTTCTTGCAACAAACCATCACGTTTGTCCTTCGGCGAGAGATTGTGAAGGGGATAAGGCTTCTTTCAGACTTCTGAAGAAAAACTATCTCATGAAAAAACTTTTTATCTCAGAGCCAAATATTGATCTGGCACTTCTTGCACTTGAAGTGCCTGCTGAGGATGAAGCCGCTCTCGCTAAAGTGGCGAAAAACTTTTCTTTTAAGAAGTCTCTGACGAAAGGGCAGGAACTCATCACTGTTGGTTTCGGTATCGGCGGTAATCCTCAGAACTACATGATGGCGAATAAAGATTCAGACTGTAAGGTCTTCTCTAAGACAAATGAGTTCAAGCACCTTGCTGATCCGGATGAATTCAATCCAGCTGATTACAAAGCATGGTCGTTTGCTCACGCTTGTGACATCTCTCACGGTGATTCCGGTTCGGCGATGGTTGATAGAGCAACAGGTGATGTGGTTGGTATCGTCTGGACAGGTAAAATTCCTAAAGCAAAAGTTGTTCAAAGCTCAGCAAACCTAAAACAAATGTTTGATACAACTTCTCCGGCCATCTGGAAGGAACTTTCGTTTGCTGTTCCAGCTGCGAAGATCGGAGAGTACTTGAAGAAGCTTTCAGCTGATTCACAACTCGATGAAGAAACTAAACTTGTCTTTAAGGCGATCATCAAATGAAAACATTTCTACTTTTAAGTTTCTTCTCTCTTTCAGCATTTGCTCAGGAAGTTAACCTCAAGGTTATCTCAGCTGTTAAACATGCAAATTTTGATCTGGGTATCGGCTCAAAAGTAGAACTTGATTTCAAAACTAAGAATGAAAAGAAAGCTGCGATCTTTCTTGGCCGCATGGTTGACCAGGATGAGAAAACAGTTGAGTTTCTCTTCCTTGATGAAAAGAAAACTCGTATCACAATGATAGATCCTTCAAACATTGAAGGGTTCAGAAAATCACGCGCTCAGGCCATTATCAGCCCGATCGATCAGATGGGATCTACTTGTGCAGCTTACGGTTTCTTCCACTTCTGGAACCAGATGTACGTTTCGGATTTCAAGAGCACAGATGCACTTCCGGAAACAATGGACTCAGATCGTAAACGCATGCAGTTCCTGGAAGAGGCCATTGATCTCTATTACATCCAGAACAAAATCAATATCACCACTCTCATGAAGAACTACGGTAAGCGCTTTGGATTCACATGTAAGAGTAATCCACAGACTGATGCTAAGAAAGCTGCTGAGTTTTTATTCAACAAAGCTTCTGAAGGTAAACCGATCCTGATTGATTTCAACATTGGTTCTGACATGGTTTCTTCATCATACGAAGTGACTGATTACGAAACGCCAGTTAGCCGTGACCCGAGACTTTGGGTTCCTAGAAAAGTTGGCCAGCGTGCCAGCAGCGGTCACGTGATCGTGGCAGCAGGTGCTTTTATCTCCAAAGGGAAAAAGAAATTGTTGGTTCTTGATTCAAACTGGACGGAACCACGCGTGTGGGATCTCGACAAATACATTGCCGGTAAAGCAGCTGTTAAAGAAATGGGCTTTCACACTTGTGATTAGTGATCTTTGAGAACGTTCTTTTTAACGTTTAGTGCTGTTTCAAGTTCTTTGATTTCATCATTCAGCTTATTGTTTTTAGCTTCATGAAGTTTGTAATGAAGAAGGCCGTAAGCTTGTTTGTCTTTCAGATCTTTCGTCAGAAGTTTTGTTTCCATCTGAGCGAGACCAAGTTCAACTTCCTTAACCTGTGCAGATAGTTCTCTGAAACGCAGATCAATCTGATGATGAAGATCATTAATGAGTGCTGATGTCTGAGAGACAACGGCATTCACGATCACTTCATCTTCTACACGGCGCTTTTTTGAGAAAAATCTTTCGAACATAGGTTCTCCTTCTCTCCATCATAGAGCAAAATGACTTCTGAATCTTTCGGGGCAAGAATCTCCCAGTAGGTTAGAGAACTGTTTCACCTTAAACTATATGAAAATTTAAGGAGTTATGTGGTGAAAAAACTGATCGTTATTCTCAGTCTCTTCGTTTGTTTCAGTGCTATCGCTCAGGAAGTCACTGAACCATCTTGGAAAGTTAAACTTAGAAGTGTCATTACTCAATACGCAGGTGCCGAGTGGAGTAACAAGCTTTTAGGTGAACCACCAGCTCCTCCTGTCGAAGCGATTACATTGCCGACTATTCCGCAGAACTTCAAAAAATCTACTGACGTTGGAAGTTATACCAAGAAACAAAAAGATCCGACTGAGTACGATAAGCTTCCTGCTGATCGCAAACGTCAATTCGATTACAAGTTTGTCGAAGAGCTTTTCCAGGTCACAAGAAAAACAGAAGCAAAAGATGAAGATCTCTCAAACTGGCTCAACACTCTTGATCAGGGTGGATCTCGCGAAGGTATTTATCAGGCGCTCACTCTGGATGAAGTTTATAACGGTCTTGAAAGTATCGAAGAGAAACCAACACAGAAACTTTTAGATTACTGTTTGATGTTCAGTCAGAAGTTTGTGAATCAAACGTTCAAGACGGAATCTCTTGTGAATTTAAATCTCTATTCACTCAAAAGAATTTTTACGGAGAAAGGTCTTGATCTTCTTGAGTATTACGAAGTGAATGATCTTGATTCTCTTTATCGTTGGTATGCTCTTTACTCAGCAGAGATCGCGAAGGACTATCAGCCATTCCTTAAATCAAAACTGCGCCAGGAAACAAATGCTGAATATCACTATCAGTGGGCAAAGAGCATGCCGGTTCAACACATTAAATCAGAATACATCATCAAGATGCATGCTGTGATGAATGGCCTTCAGCTTTTAAATCAATAATAAAACGGGTTTTCGATATCAAACAGGGAGTGGAGAAGTCTTTCCACTCCTAGTGCAATTCCAGCTGATGGAGGGAGACCCTTGTCCATTGTTGCGTAGAATTTCTTAGGTTCAGGCAGTTGGTATTTGTAGAGTTTTTTCTTCAGATCATTTTGAACTGAAAATCTTTTTCGTTGTTCAGTTGCGTCTGTCAGTTCATTAAAGCAGTTACAAAGTTCAATCCCATTAATGTAAACTTCAAATCTTTCGCATACCCGCGGATCTGATTTCTT
>JBEIQF010000022.1:0-17967 GCA_040376635.1 Halobacteriovoraceae bacterium | reverse complement strand
CCAGGTTGAATTTATCAACGAGTTCGCGGCTGTCGAAGTGAAACTCCGGAGGAGTCTCGAGCTCGGCATGGACGTGAACGCCGGCGCAATTCCCTGCCGCTCTCAGTGGCGAATCCGATTCCATTCTCCAGCTGGTCTGCTTTCGGTTGCTAAGGATACTGTTCTGGACAATGTATCCCCACTTCGAAGTCATTTGAGGGATGTAGTCCATGGGAAGAGAGGCGAGTGGAACAAGACCCACTTCTTCGCGGATGGCGACTTTTTCGAGAAGCAAATAGTGAAAGAGATAATCTCGAAGAACGTCGAGCGATGATTCAGAAGGAGTGGTACCAAACTCAACCATGTTGAGAACGAACTCGTTCGTAATCTTCGGAATCGGTCCGTGTTTCGAACCGAATCCCTTGATGTCAGTCAGTCCATCGAGAAAGCTAAAAACTTTGTCTGATGGATCTTTTGTCTGGAGATTAAAAAGAAACTTTTCTGCTTCGAGTCCGAATTTCATCCGTGCGGCACCTTTGGGATTCTTCAGTGATTCCCGTCGAAATCTTGAAATAACTGATATTCGTCGTAAAGGATGACTGCACTATGGGGACCGAAGATCCAAAAACATAGCGTTAAATTAAAGGTTCCTACACACTTTGCTTCAAGCATCGCTTCAAGACAAGTATGCTGGAACCTCTTACTAAGTAGAGGACGATTATGATTAAAATAAATATCTGGTCTGATATCAATTGCCCGTTTTGTTATATTGGAAAAAGGCACCTTGAAGCTGCACTCGAACAATTCAAGGGTGATGAAGTTGTCATTGAATGGAAAAGTTTCGAACTTGATCCTGCTGCAAATCCTCCTAAGGGCGCTCGGGGTGAAGAGCTTCTGGCACGTAAATACGGACGAGATATCCAGTGGGCGAGGGAGATGAATGCAAATATGACAGTGATGGCGCAAAAGGCCGGTCTTCATTTCCAACTCGATAAGCTTGTACCCGCTAATTCATTCAATGCTCACAGAATCATTCATCTCGCAAAGAAATCAGGGAAGCAGGATGAAATGAAGGAAGCTTTATTGAGAGCTAATTTTGTTGAAGGAAAAGATATCGCTGATCATGAAACGTTGGTGACTATCGCTTCCTCGATAGGATTATCTGAATCTGATGCCAGAAGGGTCCTTGATAGTGATGAGTTTGCTTCTGAAGTCCGCCAAGATGAAAAAGAGGCGAGGGATCTTAGGATAAGTGGAGTTCCTTTTTTCGTTTTCAATCAAAAGTACGCTGCTTCAGGAGCTCAGCCTCCGGAAGCTTTTTTGGAGATTCTTTCAAAGCTAGCTGATGCGTGAACTAAGAATTACTAAAATAGAAAACCGTATTTATCTTTTTCCTGTTCCTGTCGTGAAAGATAGGAAATATCTGATTTTCTGTTCTTCAATGGCAGAAGCGGAAACAGTTATCGAAGAGGTTCGAACAAATAAGGTTACTCATCCAGATCTCATAAGTGAGGACTTTGTCTTTCTGACGTTTCACAGTGATAAACAAACGAAGATCTTTGTTCGAAAGTCGTAATTAAGGCCAGGGAATCTAGAACATCCCCTTAAGCTTCTCCTCAGAGATATTCACCAAGGTAAATTCGTTCATCATAATTTTTTTACCCTGGCATTCAATCCTGCCACTAAAACGAAACGCACCTTCGATTTGATCGAGGAGATTCACGGAAATTGTAAGCTCATCCATTGGTCTGGCAAAGCTTTTGTACTTCGCCATATGGACCGCTCGTAAAACGCCGAGGGCCCAGCCTTTTGTGGTTTCTGAGTGGTAATCAGGAACAGGTGAGTGATGAAGTGTAATCAACAGACCTGCTGCTTGTGTTGTCATTTCCTGCATCATGGCCCCCGGAACAACAGGCGTCCCAGGAAAGTGTCCCTGAAGGAAGAATTCATCACCGGTGAACTTTGAAGATGCAATAAGTTCTGCTGGTGTGCTTGAAACGAGTTTTTGGATTAAGAGGTAAGGGGGTCTGTGATGGAGTTTATCTTTAATATTCATGAATTCAATCTGACTGTGTCGCGAGCAAGTCGGCAAGTGTTTTGCTGCTTTAAGAGGACTATGTTCATCACTTGTATAGGTATAATTAACTTTTGAACTGAGAATGTTTACGTATCTTCTCTTCAAATTCCTTTTCATCGGACTTACTCAACGTACGAGCAACTTTAGCATCACTCTTTTCCCAACGCTTGAGCCACTCCTCACCAAGTAAAATCGTTCCTTGTTTGTGAGCAAGCGATGATTCGTTGTACGCGACTGTTGTTGTGCTCTTCGGACCAGTCGCTGGTCCGTAGCCAACGGTGAAGCCGACTGCAAGGAGAGTCGCTCGAACAGCAGTTGAAGCTGAGTAGTTGAGGAGCTGAACTTCATTTCCATTGCAGTATTCAAAGATTCTCGCGAAAGCTTCTTCAGACCAAAGTTCGGTATTGGTATGCATGGAAAACGGATCGTAGAAAATCACGTGAGGCTTTGGTGCTCCTTGGAATGTTTGAGAGAAATCACCTTGAAAAAGTTCCCACTCAATGTTTCCTTTCGGAGACACCCACTTATTTTGCTTTAAGAGCTCGTGCGGAGCTGCGTGATGCAGATGAGGAAAAGCATGTGCGTTTCTCAAAGCAAGCTTCAAAGGATCGGTATCGTTTTCAAAACTCACGATACGAATCTTTCCCGTAAATTCTTTATCCAGATATTCATGAATGACTGCCATTGAATTGTGAGCGGCGCCGAGACCTACGTCCCAGATAACAACTTCATCAAGTGTAGAAAGTCTCTCATCGATTCGAGAAGGCAATACATATAGATTGCGTGCTTCTTCCTGCGGAGGGTTCACGGAATGCATAATCTCGCCGGAACTCTTCTGACGAATGCTTGAAAAGCCACGACCAGAATCGTGGACTTCGTAATCTCCGAGCTGGCGACCTTTTTCTTTTTTATAAGGTTTCTCAGGAGTCATCGGAGTCGGAGGATTTTCCTCGTCAGTCATGACGAGTTCTTTACGTTTGCGATTGTAGAAATCTAGAAAGGTTCCATTCAAAATCGAGAAACGCATTTCACGCATGAAGCGATGATAGAAAGTGATATTGTGAAGAACGAGCAGGTGCCAACCAAGAGGTTCTTCAGTTTTCATCAGATGATGAAGATACGCACGTGAGTAGTTCGTACAAGTCAGACAATCGCAAGCAGGATCAAGTTTCTCCTCAGAGAACTTGTACACCGAGCGCCTCATCTGGAAATTTCCGAGACTCGTGAAAGCAAGTCCTCGCTGGCCATATTGGTTCGGGATAATACAGTCGAACATATCAACGCCGCGATGAACCGCTTCGAGAATATCAATGGGAGTACCAACTCCCATGAGGTAGCGTGGGAGATGTTCCGGAAGCATGGAGGCGGCGATTTCAGTAAAGTCTTCGCGTTCCGATTTCGTTTCACCGACAGCGAGGCCGCCGATCGCAAGACCATCGAAGCCTTCACCGTTTACTTGAAGATTCGTGAGAACGTCTGCACTTTGTTTACGAAGATCTTCATGACAAGCACCTTGAACAATGCCGAACATTGATTGCTGAGAATCACCACGTGCCTCAAGACTTCTCTTCGCCCAACGATGAGTGAGTTCCATCGCAGCCTTCGCTTCTTTGTGAGAGGCATTGGATTCGATACACTGATCGAGAACCATCATGATGTCTGAGTTGATGGCCTTTTGCATATCGATCGAGAGTTCAGGCGTGAGCATGATCGGGCGATTGTCGACGTAGCTTAGGAATCGCGCGCCTTTCTCATTCATCTCACGATGATGAGAGAGCGAGAAAATTTGAAAACCACCAGAGTCCGTGAGAACGGGACGATCCCAGTTCATGAACTTGTGAATGCCACCAAACTGCTTCATCACTTCCGGTCCTGGTCGAAGGAGAAGGTGATAGGTGTTGGCGAGAAGAACATTTGAGCCGGCCGTCTTTAATGATTCAACGGTTTGATTTTTTACAGTGGCCTGAGTACCGACGGGCATAAAGATCGGTGTTTGCACCTCTCCGTGAAGAGTGGTGAACGTGGCCGCGCGTGCGCGTGATCCCTTGGCAGTGGCTTCTAGCTTAAAATTCAATCGACTCATAGTTCTGAAGAATACCTAAGATGATGCGGATTCGTAACTGACTTTTACGAGGTAAAGACCGCGCGGATCGGCCTTTTTCCAAGGCCTCTGTTCTTTGAGTTCCCCATGAAGGTACCGGGAGAAGTCTTCTACCGAAAGTTTGCCGTTTCCGACCATCCAGAGGGCGCCTACAAGGTGGCGTACCATGTGTTTTAAGAACCCTGTGCCTACGATGCGGAACTGCCAACAGGACGTGACCTGGCCCGCCGTGAATAGGGTGCCGTTTAAGAGTTCCTGTGGATTAATTATGGTGAGGTCGCATTCAAGGATTTCCCGAACTGTTGTGTTGGAGATGCCGCCGATCGACCAGAAATTTTTAAAGTCGTTGGTCCCTTTGAGCATATCGACGCAGGTCTGGATATGATCGATGTTAAGAGGGAACGTTGGTTGCGCGATATAGCGTTGGTCTTCTCTTGAGACTTCAGGCGTGTTCGTGAAGAGGTAACGATACTCTTTTGAGCGTTGATCGACGGATGGGAGGAAGTCTCGCGCGCAGGTCTCGATATCGAGGCATTTGATATGAAGCGGGAGGAAAGCATTCAATCGTGAAACATCAATTGGCTCCGAATCTTCCGCCGAAATCTTCACCACCTGAGCGAAGGCGTGAACACCTTTGTCTGTACGGGAGGCTGCTCTCGTCGTGAATGGTCCCTTGAGGATCTTTTGCAAAGCGAGATTTAGGTCACCCTGGATAGTGAGTTTACCCTCCTGCATTTGGAAGCCCATGCGGTCGGTACCGTCGTATTGAAGTATGGCCTTGAAGTAGTTCATGACACCATTATACTTCACTTGCCTAACTCTTTGAATATTTAAGATGTTTGTTCTCAGGCTGATAGCTTGAGCGTAGGGGATATTTGAAAAAAGCTTCAGGAAAAGTCTGCCATCAGTTGACGAAAAATTGTCATTTTTTCATATCTCGACGAGGACTCTGAGGAAGTGATTCATAACTTCAGTAATCAAATTTTGATTTTAATTTTTAACAAAAACTGTGTCCTAAAAAAATGGGACACGAATTAAATCTAAGGAGTATTTTATGAAAAAATTTCTAGCAACTGTTTTATTGTTATCTTCAATGACTTTCTCAGCGAACTCTAATGCTGGTTTAGTTCTGGGTCTTACTGGTAACCCTCTAATCTTGGCGCCAATGGTTCCAGCTCTACTTTTAACTGCGGGGACAGGAGGCGGAAATTCCTTTTTGGGGGGACTAGCTGTCTTTGGCGGATCTTTTTTAGGCTTTTTCCTTCTTAATGAAACAGGAACTGTTTCTGTGATCAGCGAGTCTGATTCGGTTGAATCACTAGTTGCAGAAGGGATGTCTCAAGCGGATGCAGAACTTCTCGATTCAAACAGAGAAGAAATTAATGCTGCTGTTAACGCTGTCTTCGCTACTTTAGATGAAAAATCTACGCGAGAAGAAGTAGCAATGAAGTGGGCAGAGCAAAAAGATTTCATTGGTGGAGAAGAGGTTCTTAATGCCTATAATCTTCTTGGAAATCTAAGAGTATTAAAAAACAAATAATTTAATTCAGTCAGCAAGATCCTTTATAGGATCTTGCTGAAACAAAAAAATATGAAACTGATAATTTGTTTTATTTTGTTATTATTGTCTTTTAGCGTCTTTGCTGAAAAACAAATTGTCGTATTATCATCAATTGACGAATTACCCCACGGCATAAAGAATTCAATTGATAGACAATTTAATGATGCCTTTAAATACTCTGGATACAGATACACTATTCAACACTCGGTCAGTGCTGAAAAGCTATCTGAATACTTGAATTCAGATGACGTCTATGCACTTTTTTATATTTCCCATGCGACAAGTGCTAGATCTGTAAATGGGATTCCGTTTGCAAGTAGTATCACCAATAAAGATGGTCTTGATGTCTCAAAAGTATTTCAAAAAATAAATTCCAATATCAAATATCTTTCTATCATTGGATGTAGTGCCAAGTTTATTTTGGACGCTTACAAGGAAAGAGGATATTTTCATGATGATTTGTCTTATTACTCATTTGATACTGATGTTTTTATAAAGTCTGCCATTAATAAATCATTAAAGGCTGGAGCTGAATTGTATGATGCTGAACCGAGAAGTTTTCTTAGGGCTAACTCATCTTTATCGAGGAGTCAAAGAACCACTAGAAAACAAGTGATCGGAATCAAGGGACTGATGAACCAGACGGTAGAAGAACAATCCGATTTCATCCATTCCGAATACCTGAAGGTTGATGTGATTAATAAAAATCAATTTGAAGGAGTTATTTCCGTCAATGATATATATATTGGTGTTTTAAAAAAGGGGAAAGAGAACCAAACATTCTATATACCTAATGGTCTGGATAAAAATGGCAGGATTAAATTAATTGTAAATTATCCGAAGGCCATCCTTCAAACGGGAGCGAAATCTCTCAACCTTCAAATCGATGATCAAAACATGGCCGTTAAGCATCCTACTGACGCTGCAGGAGTTCCTTCAGGTGGAAATTTAAATTTTTATTACCTCGTAAAGTCGTCACCAAGCGACTCGCATCTTTAAAAAAACATGATTTCAATGACGCTTATGGTGTCAACTCTATCTTCGGGTGCAACTGAACAGAAGCCTTAATAGAGTTTGTAATCAGGCATGTTTCTTCTGCCCTCTGGAGTGCCTTTAGATACAAGTCTTCTTTACCGGCCTCAGTCGCTGGAATGGATAAGGTGACAAAAATATCGACTCTGGTGAAACTTAGAGTGGTTTCAACTTTATCCAGAAAGGCATCTACTTCAACATTTATATTTTCCCAGGTTAGCTTCTTTCCTCTCGAAATGGCCTTGAAGGTTAAAATGAAGCAGGTTGAGATGGCCGCACTAAAAAAAGCTTCAGGGCTCCAGTAGCCATCAGGACCTGCAAACTCTTTCGGAGGAGTTACCTGGATTGAAGGAAGATTATCTGCAGTGAGATTAAGAATGACGTCGTTGGTACCTTGCGCGTTGGTCGTATAGACATGAGGAAATGCGGCCATAAATACTCCAGTTGTTCTTATTTAAATATCTTAAAAATTTCTGTCAAAAGTAACAATGATCTTCATCACCTTGAGATGATAGCTGAGTCATTAACACGGGAGTGATTGCCTGGAATCGAATTCATAGTTAAAATGGTTTTATGATAAATAATAAATTCTGTGTCATCGCTACTTTACTTTATTCAACTCTTTGCTTTTCTAACGAGGAGCTCTTTTTTAAAAAAGCAAAATTACTTGCTTCAGACCTTCGAACGTCTCTCATGCAGAATCTTGCAGAGAAAATCAGCAAGGAGGGAGTAGAGAAGGCCGTGCCGTTTTGCCATGCCAATGTTAAGTCAATTGCGAAAGGTGCTGCCAAAGATCGTATAGAAAAATACGAATTCGGAAGAACCTCTCACAAAATTAGAAATGCCTCTAATATTCCTCAGCCATGGGCAGAAAGTTATCTTAAAGAATTTGCCGGAAGTACCAAAGGGCAAATTAAAAAAGAATTTATCCTGCATGATCTCGGCAATGGAAAGAAAGTCTACCTGGAGCCACTCTATGTAGAAGCCAAATGTCTCCTTTGTCATGGAGAGAATGTAGCGAGCAACGTTCAAAGTAAAATCAAGGAACTCTATCCTAATGATAAAGCTACCGGCTTTAAATTAGGTGAATTCAGAGGATTCATCTGGGTTAAAGAGAAATAGTCCTAGGCAGGTCTTTTTTCACATCGCCACACATCCATTAGATTGAAAAAATATAAATAACAAAATAAGCGATATTAGTTTTACCGAATTAATCTCTGACACTGCATCCTCCTTTCAGATTTTTTTAAACTGAAATTCGCCGTAGATTGTTCATCTACGCATTGATGAGAAAATGTAATAGGATTTTTTTAGGCTGACCGATTGTCTAATCGGCAGCCTGGATTAGACTGAAGCGGTTCTAACTGTAAAGTTCATGATGCCAATCTAGCATTGAAAATATTTTAGTCAATAGCTTCAGTAGATTCACTGGGCCACTTCATGGTTTAAGTAATTCAACAAATTTTTGTAACTTCGCTGGCTTTAAACTGGACTGAGGATAGATGAGATACACAGGGAGACTAGGAGCTTCCCAATTTTTACAAAGTTGAACGATTGATCCTTCAGCGAGATCTTTTTCGACAACCCATTTCGAGATGACACCTATTCCAAGTCCCGATGCAATTGATTCCCGAATGGAAAATAGATTATCAGTAGAAAAGCGTGGATGAATATTCAGAGTACACTTTTGTTTCGTCTTGGTTTGAAACAGAGAGACGCTGTCAGTGTAATGAAGATTGAAAGAAAGCCATGACAATTCTTCTAGCTTCTTTGGATGATCATATTTTTTGGGATCCTTTATGAGTTTACTTGAAGCGACGATGACCCGTTGAAGATCCATTATCTTGATTGCAACCATGTTCGGATCATCAATATTACCAACCTTAATCGCGCAGTCTAGATTCTCTGAAAGGAAGTCAGGCATTCGGTCACTAAGAGACCATTCGATATTGGTTTCTTTATAAGTCTCAAGATATTTTGATAACACGTGATTGAACTTTCCGATCCCCAGGGCCTGCGGAACCTGTACTCGAAGGGTTCCTTTTGGTGAGACTTTTGCTCCGGTCATCTCCGCTTCTATTTGACTCCAACGTTCAATGATCTCTTTGGCATGTTGATAGAATTGCCTTCCTTCTTCTGTGAGTTGCATCTGGTGAGTTGTGCGATGAATGAGCTTGATTCCAAGACCTTTTTCAAGAGCTCCTAAGCGTCTGCTCACTGTCGGTTGAGTTGTGTTTAAAGCTACCGCAGCGGAACTTAGATTTTTTGAGTCCACGATTGTAATAAAAGTATTCAATAGCTCGAGGCGATCAGCGCCCTGAAAAATGGGGGTGGTCATACGTCAATCGTATAACAGATGTGCAAGGAACGCTACTACAACCCGAGTTCTTGATGTTGTATGATACAAGACATGTATAAGCACATTTTCATCTTATTTTGTCTGTTACCTGGTCTCGCGTATTCTACGACGGAGTTAAAGCTAGTTGAGGCGCAAGACATCGCCAATCAGGTACTCAAATCTGCGAAGACGTTGAATAAAAACGTTACGGTTGCCATCGTGGGTTCTCAGGGCGAAACGATCCTCATCTATCGCGGTGATGGAGTCGGTCCGCACAATACTGAAGCCGCACGAAGAAAAGCGTACACCTCTCTATCAACTAAAACACCAACGTTGGAATTGGCGCGAAAGGCACGCTCAAATCCGGATACGGCGAATCTTGCTGAACTTCCTGAACTCCTTCTTTTAGGTGGAGGAGTACCTTTATTGAAGGCCGGCGTTGTCATTGGGGCCATCGGAGTCGCTGGTGGTGGAGGTCCGGAAAATGATGATTTGTTAGCAAGTAAAGTACATCTACCAGCTGTCGGAATCAGCACGGGAAAATAATTTTTAAAGGAGTTCCAAATGTCATGCTCTAGATTTTTAACAGTCTTGTTAGTTGGGATGATGAGTTTTTCAGCGCTAGCGCAGGGAATCTCGACTCACGTTTTGGATCTTGCTTCTGGTGTTGGTGGTAAGAATGTCCCTGTAGTGCTCGAGTTTAAGAATGAAGACGGGGTCTGGGTAAAAATGGCGTCTGCTGAAACAGATGAAAATGGAAGAATCAAATCATTTGGTCCTTCGGTTCATGCGAGGAAAGGCGTCTATCGATTAAATTTTGATATGCTCAAATATACGGGAAACAAGAAAACGACATTCTTCCCGGAGATTAATATCGTTTTTAAAGTCGAGGACGAGAAATTGCATTACCACGTTCCGGTAGTCGTAAGTCCTTACGGATATAGCACTTACCGAGGTAACTAAAATGGTTCCAGCATACTTCTCTGGAAGCACTGCTTACGGAGAAGTGTGTTGGAACCCTTCTACGAGTTCTTTGGCCTTTGCGAGGAATTCAGGATTTGTAATTCCTTCGCTATCAGAAAAATTCTGATTGAAGCTTGGAAGGCTCATTGATCCTACGATAACAGCTCCGTCGAATGGGAAACGTTTAAGTGCGATTTCCATTACGGAGCTTCCTCCACGACCGCCTGGAGAAGTTGAAAGAAGCAGAATCTTTTTGTTATTCCAAACTTTACGGTTTGGGATTCTTGATACCCAGTCATATAGGTTTTTAAAAGCAGCGCTGTAGTTCCCGTTATTTTCTGCAAGTGACATCACAATCAGGTCTGTTTCATCAATGTGTTTGGCAAATTTGAGGGCCTCTTCACGGATAGGGTGCTCGCGATCAACCGAGAAGATGGGCATCTCAAAATCATTGAGATCAAGAGCTGTGATCTCAGCGTTGGTAAAAAGACCTGCGACAAATCTTGCGAATCTTCTATTGATCGAGTGTTTGCTCGGGCTAGCACCGAATGTGAGGATTTTCATTTTTTCTTTTTCCCTGATTTCTTTGTCACTTTTTTTGTTACTTTCTTAGTTACTTTCTTTGCCGGCTTCTTTTTTGCCACAACTTTTTTCACTACCGTTTTTTTCTTAACTGCTTTCTTGGCAGCTTTCTTTTTCGGAGCTTCAACTTTCACCACAGGTTTTTGAGGCTGAGTAAAAGTCGGTCCTTCAACCAGTTTTTTATATTCTGAAAGAAGGTAGTGGTAGAACTCAGTGGATTCCTCAGCGCTGATCTTTGAAAGCTGAGCGGTGTATTTCTCAAACAAGGCCTTATCTTTTGCCTTAAAGAGAATAAGGAGATAGGAGCAACGTTCACGCAAATCTTGTTTTTGTGTCATTTAAATCTCCTTAGTAAGCAAACACAGAGCTCATTGCTCCCGTTGCAGAAACTTTTCTTCCAAACTGTTGTTCATGCAGATCTTCGAATTCTTTCTGTCTGAGTTCATCACCATAAAGTGCCTGAGCAATAAACCCGTCAATCTTAATGGCAAGATTTGATGAGGCAATCTTTGTTCGTGCTGCTTTGATTTTGGCCGCAAACTTTTTGATAAAGAGCTGAGCTATGGGATCAACGATGTTCTGATCAATGGAGTTGTTGTCGCTATCATAGCTCTTCTTGAGACCCGGCATTTCTACGTCAGCTACGGCCGTATATTCTTTTGCTACCACAGGTGCGCCTGCACCCAGGAGCATCTCTTCATCCACTGGAGCGCTCTTTGAATAGTGAGCGATGACACTCTTCTGGAACATCTCTTCATTCGTCTTGTACGCAATTTCCTGATTCATCTGATTCTGCATACGGGCAGCTGCGATCATGTCAGCTTTCTTGGTACCAGCAGGAACGTTGACGTGAAGAGCTTGAATTTTACAGCGACCAGGAAGACCTGTGATCGGAAGTTTAGCGTAAAGCTTCTGTTCAATTTCTGATTTGATAGTTGAGGCAAGGCCTTGTCCTTCAACCGTACAACCACAATCCATACTTAAGCTCTGATTTAGCGGAGTGATTTCTTTTAAGACTTCATCAAACTGCGAGTGTCCTGACAGGCGATCAGCTTCTGCCCAATAAAGCATCGCTACGTAATAGTGACCTTTGGCCTTAGTCGCTCGCGCATTCTGGGTGAGTTCTTTGTATTTTGAACGATCATATTTCGGAGTGAGAACTTCTTTCTGGTAAAGGTAATTCAGTCCGCGAGCAAATAATCCTTTATAGCCGATGCGGTTTTTTAAATTCTTATCATCAGTGCGATCAAATTTATCTTCGTAGGCTAGAAGGTTTGCGGGAGTTTGTGCTTCCTTGAGTGCCTTATAATCTCCGGGTAGAGGCATGAGGTATTCATCACCTTTCTTTGTGAGGAAGTGTGAGTAAAGGTTTTCGTCTCCAGTTGGAAGATCGGAGTGGGTGAGGTCTGAGAAAACTGAACGGATCGCAAACGCAGGGGACTTATCCATTGCGGCGGGTTTTACTAAAACGGATCCGGCAAATTCCACGTTCACGGCCCAGAGTCCATTCAGGTCACTAATTTTGAATTGAGCATCAGCGATTGTGAGATCCCAGAACTCTGTAGAATTCACGAGAATGGGAGTTGAGTCTTTTGCTACAGAGCTGATGATTGTTTTTCCCGGACCCTGGCCTCTCACGCGTACGTATTTGGCCGTGAAGTCTCCGAGAGTAGAGTAAACGCCTTCTTCAAGAAGGATCACATCAAAGTCTTCAATTTCTGATTTAGCTGATGGTGAAGCAAGGTCCAGTGCGATTTCTGTATTCCCGCGTTTAATCTTAGCTTTTGAAACTTTGGGAAGATTCGTAACTAAACCGAAGATTTTTTCTTTCTCTGAATCGGCGAAGGCCGAAGACATGAAAAGGGTTAGAATCAGAAACAGACTACTAAGGCCCATGGGAGCTCCAAATTGGTGTTTGGAGATAATGCTATCTTGGGGATATTAAGATGAAAAGAATGTAGTATAATGGGGATATGAGCATTTATCTTGAAACCCAAAGAATGATTTTTCGAGAGTTAACTTTCCAAGATGAAGAAAACCTCCTGGATCTTGATTCAGATCCTGAGGTTATGAAGTATCTGACACTTGGTACTCCATCGACGCGTGAGGAAATAAAGGCAACTTTAGTCCGGGTTCGGGATTTATTCACAAAGCATCATGGGCGTTTCGGGGTATGGGCGGCGATTGAGAAAGACTCGGGCACGTTCATGGGATGGTTTCTTTTCCGTCCTGATAAAGAGCAACCGGATAATACGGACAGGATCGAGATTGGTTATCGGCTTAAGAAAGAATTCTGGGGCAAAGGTTTCGCCACAGAGGGCTCAAGAGCACTACTTGAGAAAGGCTTTCAGGAATATAAGATCCCCGAAATATTTGCGATGGCCATGAAAAGAAACAGATCATCGTGGAACGTGATGGAAAAACTCGGGATGACTTATGTTCGTGAATACCCTTACGATAAATTTCCAGATGAAATTATTGTTGAGTATTCAATCCTTCGTTCAGTTGAATAGCTTTCAACGTCACACCTCTGTCTTTAGTTCCTTCATCTGACTTAAAGACAAATCTGATTTCAGCATTCATTCCGGCAAGAGAAGAAAAATCATAAGCATAAGTTTCTTCGGCCTGATGTCCCGTCATCGATTTAATTAGAATAGGCTCCTGACCTTCAGGAATGACGTAAACTTTGAAGTAATCAAAATTTTCTTCGAGATCAACTGATGCCTTGAATGACAAAACCGGGTTCGTCTGGGGTACAGTCACAAACAACGAAGCTTCTGATTCCACTAAATTCTGATAAAGCTTACCATCACCAATAATAAGTTCATCTCCATTTTTCTGCCAGCCGTTCGCTTTAGTTGAGATCACGCTGTAGATAGAAAGTCTTTGAAGAAGGTCTTCATCTTTAATGACTGGTTTGAATTCCGGAATAACACGGTAGCGGATAATTTTACGCCAGACCGGAAGCTCATTTCGGGAACCGTAAAGTTCTAGTGTGCCTTCAGTGATTTCATGAGATGGAACAGGGAGAGAAACAGTTGATGTAGAGTTTAGATCAACTTCTTTCTTCTCAATTGTCTTCCCGAATTGTTTAAACTCAAATGTTGTTGTATCAGTCCACGTAGCATTGATTTTAGGAAGTTGACCCTTAACAATGTCATGGCGGTTTTCTGAGTCGAAGTAAATGCTCGAAGTATATTTATCTGTGATGGATGAAAGGTAGTTCTGAAGTACGAGCATCTGATCATTTGTCTTGTTGAAAATGTCTGAGTGGCTCATCGGAGACAATCTGTCAGCGACAACACCTTCGTTTTCGATAAGTTTTCCGGCATTCTTACCAACGCGTACGGCCTGTCTGAAAGCGAAAATGATATCCTGGTGCTTCGGGAGTTTCATGAATGGTGCTGGATCATTCTGAAAATTCTTTTCATCGAGAATTTTGTTAAGCGTGTAGTAATTTGCGCCGCCGCCTCCGGTCTGTTTGTCTTCACCAAAAACTGTGCCCACATCATGATCCTGAACCTGGGCCGCAAAGACTTCACAGGCGGAATAGCACTTTGAGTTCACGAATACAGCAACTGGTTTAAAGTAAACCATTCCTAAATCATTAATCTCAGCTTTGTTACTGATCGTACCAGCGGCCGTAAACGGAGTTCCGAGGCTTCTCGCTGTCTCAAGTAATGCTGTGTATGCATCCTGATAGTCCGATTTTTTGTAGTAAACGTAGTTCGTTTCAGTGCTTCTCAGAATATATTTTAATGGTTCAACTTCTCTCGGTGAGAAAAGCTGAATGATCTTTTCCGCGAGAGGAATTTGTCCACCGCCGTTGCTACGAAGATCAAAGACAATCCCATCAGTATCTTTCAATTCATTTAAAAGAAGATCACGGATCTTGATGGCCGTCTGATCGTCAGATAGGACCTCTGGAGTAAAGGAAGAGATTTCGATGTAACCAAAGTTTCCGAAGCTCGGACGATTGATGTGCCAGTAGAGAATTGGTTCTTCTGTCTCGCCTTTGATTGAACCCATTCTTTTTGATTTGTTGAAATTGAAAGGTGATGGAGTCGAAGATTTTAAACACTCTTCATTGCTCCAGCTGATAAACGGAAGTTTGTGTTTGTAGCGTTCCCCTTTAGAGTTCTGGAATTCCATCGTCACTGAATCTGTTTCGGGGAGTGGATCAACTTCATGATTAAAGTAGCGAATATCGTCCTGAGCAAGTCTGAACTGAGCTTCAGTGTTGGCGCCGTAAGTTTCAGGCATCGCTGCCTTTACGACAGAGTCGATCGGTTTGCCATTGTAGGAAATAACCATGTCGCCGATTGCCACGTTAAATGGCTTAGGAATAAGATCAGCAATTTCTTTTTTTACATGATAATCAGTTACGGCATATCCAGATTTGCCGTCAGCAAGCTTTACATGTTTGAAGAACACAGGAAGAAAGCTCTCGTAGCAGGCAAAGGGTCTTGGAAGATAATACAACGTATGCAGATCTTTCAGGTCGCGGAAGATATCCGTCATTGTCCCATGAAATTCATTATCAGAGATTGTTGCCAGTTTCTTTTCAAGAGCGTCGAGTCTTGGTTTGGCATTTGCGGCTTCTCCGAAATCTTTGATTTTCAGGTCTTGATGAACAAAAATATCATTCAGAATCATTTTCGCCTGATTTAAAACCAGCTTCTTTGTTTCCGGAGAGTACTTCGGGAATTTGATCTTGGAGCGATTGATCTCTAGTGTGCTGTAACCCGCAAATGATGGTGCAATAGAGGCAATGACGAGGATAACCCCGAGCCCGAGTGTCGTTTTAAGCATATTCTCTCCGTCACGGGAGAATATGCTCTCGGGCATTCAAAAGGGTGAGAACTGTAAATTATTCTTACTTAATATCCAGTAATTTAGCTATTTTGGGTGCGACTTCGAGCATACTCATCTTCCCAAGGTCTTTAGCTTCCATTCCGCAGCCATTTGCCAGGAACACTGTTTTCATTTCTGTCAATGAACCAAGGTATCCATGGGTTGCTTTGGGAGTTTTCTGGACATCAATTTCAGTGTCCTTGTGGCCGCCGCTGAGAGCGTAACCGATCTTAGAAATCACCACAAAGTCAGCATCAGGATAGATGTTGAGCTTCTTGAATTCTTTCGGAGAAAGAATATTAAAACCTTCCTTCAATTCATTATTCAGGATTTTCAGCACAGCTTTGCGATCAGCTTTACGCTTAATATAAATGGCAGCTTGCGAGCCACTACCATGAGCAACGGCTTTCCATGTAAGAAGTTCTTTCTTCTCGTTTACTTCGAGCATCTTATGTTTTTTTAAAATGACGTTGAGGTTGAACACTGATTTATAGTCCGCGTGACCATGATCGCCGAGAACGATAAGACATACGTTTTCTTTTTGAGTCGCTTCACTGATCAAACCAATCTGACGGTCGACTTCCTCTACAGCGTCGCTCGTTTCTTTTGAATCAATACCAGTTTCGTGTTGCCAGTGGTCTGCATTCACCAGATGAACAAGTTGTAAATCTGGATCGTGCTTAGTTTCGAGATAGACTGCAGCTTTTGTCATCCACTCATCATAAGCGTGTTCATCGGTGCCGAATGGAACTTTTAATTTGATCGCTTCTTCAATTTCTTTCAATGCTTCAGGACCACTTTCTGATCTAATAAGTTCTTCACTTGTTTTCGTCATTCCTGCGACAGAAAACACTTCAGGAATCAGCCAGGTAGCTTTGCCACCAACAGTGACGGGCCATCTCAGGATGGAAGTCTTTTTGCCCTGATCAAAGGCCTTCTTCCAGATTGGAGTTGTTTTAATCTTGTTACTTTCCCAATACCAAAGCGGAAGAGGACCTTTCTCATAATCAAAAACGGTGTTCGACAAAATGCCATGAACTGAAGATGGAACTCCAGTGACCATCGTCGTATGATTGGGATAAGTGAGAGTTGGATTGATAGGCTCAAGGTCGAGCGAATAAGCACCGGTCTTCATCAGCTTTCTGGTATTTGGTGTTTTAAATTTTTCTGAGGTTAAGAATTCAGGACGAAAACCATCCCAAGAAACCACAACGACTCGTTTCGCAGCAACGGCTTGAAAAGATAATAAAAGACAAATGAACATCAAAAAGTAATGCATAGTAATTTTCTCTCGCTACAATTTTAGTGCGAGTATTACTATACCAATAATTCTTAGTGAGGCAAGATTTGGATCTGGTTGATGACTTCTACGACACCCGAAAAACTTCTTACAAATTCAGCAACATCATTTCGAATATCCTGGGTAGAGACATTCCCTTTTAAGATCACAAATCCATTTCTCACCATCAGAGTTACATCTTGATACTGATCGTGCAGCGGCAGTTGTTCTTCAATGCGTGATCTTAAAAGAAAATCTTTACGATAATCGGGTGGGTCAGAAAAACGGGCGTAATCAACACCGAATTCAGGGCCATAGTTATCATCCAGTTTCGGATTAACATTCCACATATAGGACCTCCTGATGATTCATTATACATTTTTAGGAGAGGAGAATCTATGACACACAATACACGTTCAGATGAATCAATTAAGACATTAGTTTCAAAAACTTTATCAGACTGTCCTTATGTGGATGCGGTTGATGTTGAAGTAAGCGTTGAATCTGGTTTCGTCAATTTGAAGGGGACAGTTCGTGATAAACAACAGAAACAAACAGCTGAAGAAGTAGTGAGGGCGATGCCTGAAGTAAAAGACGTTTTTAATTACATTACTATCGATACGAAAAATGGACTGATTGGAAATGCCAATAATGATCTCCGAATGATTTGATGATATGCTCATGGGAAAGATTATCTTAAGGAGCTACCATGAGCGAAAAATATACTTTACCAAAAGTCTGGCAATATACTGCACCTAATGGCGGAAAATTCGCCAACATCAATCGTCCAACTGCAGGAGCACGAACAGAACAGAAGCTCCCGGTTGGCGAACATCCCTTCCAGCTTTATTCTCTTGGAACACCCAATGGGGTGAAAGTGACGATCATGTTTGAGGAACTTCTCGAACTTGGAATTAAAGAAGCAGAATACGATGCCTTCCTGATAAAAATCGGAGATGGTGCTCAGTTTAATTCTGGTTTTGTAGATGTGAATCCAAATTCCAAGATTCCGGCCATGGTGGATAAGAATAACGGAAATCCACTTAACGTTTTTGAATCAGGTTCAATCCTTCTTTATCTCGCGGAAAAATTTGGTAAGTTTTTGCCAACCGATCACGCTGACAGAACTAGAGTCATGAACTGGCTTTTCTGGCAGGTGGGAAGTGCACCATTCGTAGGCGGAGGCTTTGGTCACTTCTTT
>JBEIQF010000277.1:0-4564 GCA_040376635.1 Halobacteriovoraceae bacterium | reverse complement strand
TGAACTATGTGCCAAAGCACACTTCACTGTCAGACAATGCTGGAAAGATTCAAATAAAATGTTTTGCGTTTATTATTTCGAAAAAACGTGAGGTTCTGATGAATTCCATGTTCATGTCTTTGCTTAACTGGAGAGCACAGGAAGAATCAAGGTATACACTGATAGGTTGCCAGGGACCTTTTGAGATGAGGGCCTATCAAAGGATGGTGTGTGCAAAAATTGCAGTCACTGGTTCTTTTGAAGAGGCACTCGCCATGGGAATCAATCATCTCAATGACTATACGGAAGGCAATAACTTCAAAGTTGATCGCATTTTGAATTACGGCCCATTCTTTCAGATTCATCAATCGAATCATTGGGAAATCGGATTAATCCTGCCTCCTTCATATAAACTGGCAACAGCACCTAAACCCATTAATCGTATGGTGAAAATTGAAGAGATCAATTCTGGCAGAGTAGGAGTACTTCGTTTTAAAGGTCATACTTCTCGTGAAAACTTTCATCGTAAGGGCGAAGAGCTGAAAAGATGGATTACTCATAAAGGCCTGGAAAGCAGTGGTCCGGTCAGGATTTCAAGACATGATTTAACTGTCCCGCTTCCTTTCTTCCGTCATAACGAAGTACACGTGGATATTCATTAATGGAGAAGTCTATGAAATGGTATAAGAAGAAAAAAATCATGATTCCATTAGGGATCTTTGTTTTTCTTCTCGCGGTTCGTGCCGTGATGGTTCCTATAGCACATAAAGAGCTTAATAAGTTTCTGGCGGATTTTTCTCCTACTCTTTATTTTCACATGGATGACTTAGACGTTCATATTATCCGAGGCGCCTATTCCTTTGATGGCATTACAGGCAAGGTGAAAGGGCAGAAGAATGATTTTCTTAAAATTGAAAAAGTAGATGTCTCAATTGCCTGGAGAGAAATTTTCAAGGGTAAAGTTGTGACAGACATCGAAGTCACTGCTCCTGATTTTTCTTATACAAAAGAACTAAAAGACGCCATTGCTGGCTCACCAAAGAAGAAAGAGCAAGCCGATTCTGCAAAAGAAAAACTCTTTCCAGTGACGGTTGAAAGTGTTGATGTAAGACAAGGTGTCGTCACACTTGATGATTATCCTTCTCTAGAGGAGAATAAAAAATTTCAGGTTTCTAATATCGAAGGTAGATTGACGAATCTCACGGCAGATAAAAAGTTCCCTCTGTCGTTCTTCAATCTGAAGGGAACCGTTTTAGGTAACTCTGTTGTTAAAGCGACTGGACACCTGAACACTCTGGCAAAACCCATGGAGTGGGACGTAGACAGTGAACTTCAGGGATTTGATATGACAGCGGCTAATCAGTTCTTGAAGCGCAAGGTTCCTCTGACTTTTACGAAAGGGAAACTTGATCTTTACGCTGAAGCAGAGTCCACGAATGGTAAAATCGAAGGGTACGTAAAACCTTTCCTGAAAAATATTGATGTAATGAAAGTGAAGGAAGATTTCAAAGGACCCAAACACTGGTTCATTGAAGTTGTTACAGCACTTGGGAATCTCATCTTTCGCGCCTCTGATACAAAGAGTGTCGCGACGAAAATTCCATTCTCTATGGATAAATCCGGTTTCCATGTCGATAGTGGGGAAGCTCTCTCGAAAGCTATTGAGCATGGATTTCAGCAGCAACTTAGTCCAGGTATAGAAGATAAATATGAGCTTGAGTAAGGAGAAAATCATGAAGATTTTGTTACTGGCATTTTTCGTTGCCGCGTGTTCGTCAAAACCTGCGAAAGATCCAGGTCCCAATACAACGGGAGTGAAAAAAGCCCAGGAGAGCCAAGCTGTGAGCATGGAGAGTAAGCAGCTTGCAAGCGAAGAGGAAACTAATCTTGTCACAGAGATCACTTTCTCTAAGGAAAAAGCGACCATCTCTAAGCAAGCGCAGGAAGAAATCAAAGCTCTTTATCAGAAAGCTAAAGCACGCGGAAAAATTGATGAAGTAAAAGTCATCACATGGGGAGATCAGGAGTATCCCTCTGTGCATGAAAAAAAACTTTCTCAAAAACAATTGAATCTTGTGAATAAGAGAAATGATGCTCTTGAAAGTTATATTGATCAATTAACTAAAGGTGCAGATGTTGAAACTTTTAGTATGGCCGAAAGACCCGGAGCGCTTAATCGACTTTTCTCGAGCGAAGATGCTCAGATTAAAAAGTCCCTTGAGACAGCAGGAATACCGAATACTGATACCACAGTAAAGGTGCCAGGGAAGGCGTCGAAATCCGTTGTGATTTTCATCATGGATGAAGGATAGGTCAGTTGACCGGAAAGGGGTCCCTCGCGGGATCCCTTTTTTTATTTTATGAAGATCACCAATTGCAAAATTCTCAAACCCTTCAAAATCAACGCTATCGTTTTATATCCTTTCGTTCTCTATTGTGATCCAGAACCAGATCAAAAAATCATTACTCATGAACAAGTTCATCTTGATCAGATCAAACAAGATGGAGTTCTGAAATTCTATTCCAAGTACCTGTGGGAATATCTCAAAGGCAGAAAAAACGGTCTCTCTCATTACGAAGCCTATCGAAACATCTCATACGAACGAGAAGCCTTTGAAGCATAATTGAGTGAAATCGTTCAACTCCTTCCATAATCTTTAAACTTTCCACTTGCGCAAAATCTTCAGCAGAAATATATTTAATCAAACGCTTAAATCATTCGTTTGACCCAAGTAGGAAAACATGTCATATCAAAGACTTATCACCGCATCCGCCTTCCTTGCCATGGCCTCTATGAGTGCTCATGCCCTCACGCTCGAATCATATTTGAATGAAGTTCGTGAGAAAAACAACGCCGTTAAGGGGTTAAAACTATCCACGGAAGCGAAAGCTCTACGTCGGGACGAAGGATCATTATTCTTCAAACCTTCGTTCTTTCTTACTGGTGAATACCTCGACGATCAGAGACCAACACTTGCTCCGGCATTTCAAGGTACTCAGACATTAAGACACAGTCTTCGAGCTGGTCTTTCACAAAACTTCCGTACTGGTACGAAGGCTTCGTTGTCTTACAACTACTACAAGTCTCAGTTAAACGGTGTGAATGGGACCCTTGTTCCCAACAGACAGTTCTTTGATGTTGCTCCTCAATTAGAACTCACGCAGAGTTTATGGAGAAACTTTTTAGGTTCTGAGTTTGAAGCTTCTGAGAAAGCTCAGATTGCTCAAGTAGACGCTCAACGCTGGAATGATCAGTATCTTGCAAAACAAGTTTTGATCAATGCTGAGAATGCTTACTGGAGACTCTATGTGGCCCAGACATCTCTCAAAGTTCTGGAAGAGTCCTTAGAGCGCGCAAAAAAAATCCGCGACTGGAACGCTAATCGTGTTCGTAACAACCTTACTGATGAATCAGATCTCGTTCAGGCAGAAGCAAACCTTCAGTCTCGTGAAATCAATTTGCAGGATACAAAAACAGAAATTGATACTGCCCTTCGTGACTTCAACTCTATCCGCCAGGTAGAGGGTGAGCAGATCAATCTCGAAGGTACAAAAGGTAAAGACAGTTCATATATCCTTGAAGCGACTCTTCCACAGAAAATGAAAATCCGTGAAGACGTAAGAGCTTTCCTTGCAAACAAGGAACTTGCTCTCGCGAATGCAGAATTAGGAAGACAGCGTAACCGTCCTAACCTTGAACTTTATGCAACTTATTCAATGAACGGACGAGATGCAAACAGCTATGGCGATGCTTACGATATGGCCTTCTCGAACACGCGTCCTTATTCAGTGTATGGAATCCGTTTCACGATGCCTCTCGATATCAGCTCACTCAGCGATTATAAAAAAGCTTACGCTCAGGAAGTCACTGCTTCTGAACTACAATTCAAACGTAAGCAATATGAAGTTGATCGTGAATATGAAATTCTTCAAGAGCGTTTTGCCAACTTTAAGCAGCGTCTGAAACTTACTCAGAAAATGGTTCAGATCCAGGAAAGAAAACTTAACGTTGAAAAACGTCGTTACAACCAGGGTCGTACAACTACTTTCCAGGTACTCCAATTTGAACAGGACTTCGCAGAAACTCAGCTTTTAAAGCTCAGATATGAGCGCGAACTCATCACAGTTTACAACCAGTTAAAGCTCTTCAGCGGAGTTGAATATGAACAGCAATAATAATAACAAAAAACAAGGCGGATTCTCTTTCGCCAAATTATCGATCAATAGACCGATTTTCATTACCTGTATTGTCCTCATGACAATGATTACAGGTTATATTTCGATGAAGAACCTTCCGGTGGATCTATTCCCGGATGTTACTTTCCCGGTTGTAACTGTAACAACACCTTATCCTGGTGCTGGTCCACGTGAAACCGAAATGCTTATCTCGAAAATTTTCGAGGAAGAGTTCGCAACTATTTCTGGTGTGAAGACGATTCGTTCAATCAACCAGGAAGGTGTATCCATTGTTGTTACCGAGTTTAACTTCTCAACGGATATTAAATACGCTGAACAGCAGATCAGGGATAAAGTTTCTTCTGCTCGTGCTGATCTTCCGGATGACGTAGAAGAGCCGACGATTCGT
>JBEIQF010000498.1:0-1765 GCA_040376635.1 Halobacteriovoraceae bacterium | reverse complement strand
ACTTCTCCCGCTCCCATTTTTGATGTCATTCGTCCGAATCAGGCTATCTACCTTACTCTCGAAAAAGCATTTAAAGAATTTGATGATGGCCGCGGACTTGAGAAGACGATGATCGCACTCGGCTGGTCAAATTTTCGTGACCGCATGGCGAGTATTTATATCTACAAAGCTGTTCACGGATATTATCCGAAGGCCACAAGCATGGATCTTGTGGAAGATATCAAGCAACTTGAATCTCGTTTCATTAACCACGGCGTAAATTCCTTCTCACGTGTTTTTCTTCTGGGTTTCTATTTGCGTCTCGCGAATATTCAGATTCAGAAAAGAGAAAATAATCAGTTCCTGGAAATGAAAATTCCTGAAGAGATCGGAGCATTCCTCCGTCTCTCTCAAGGACGCTCAGAAAAGATCGACTGGCTTATTCTGATCACGATGCATTTGTTAAATGGTCTTGGCGACAAGATGCTGATGAATGCACTTATGCAGGGTAAGAAATTTGATGATCTCTATGCCCTCATGTCTCACGAAAATAAAAAAATGATGCTTGAGAATCTTCTCGCTTACGGCGCGAGCATTCAGGAGCAAGATGTGTTCCTTTACGACAAAATATAGGATCCGATATGGCAAACAAGAACAGAATCAATGATCTCATCGATGAGCTCGCAAAGAAGGCCGGCATCTCGGAACTTATCATTAACAAAAATGATAACGTCTACGTTGAGAAAGACGGTGAAATGATCAGGATCGATGCGAAATTCTCTGATGAGGAGATCGATAGTTTCTGCCAGGATCTGGCCCTATTCAACCGTAAGCCTTTCAACGAAGATTATCCGATTCTCGATGGTAACCTTCCAGATGGTTCGCGAGTGAATCTCATTCACAAAGACTACACGAAATCTTGTCACGCCATCACGATTCGTCGTTATACAAAAAGCATCAAGACATTTGACGGCTCTCCGGGAATTTTCAGTCTGACTCCACAATGGGCCGACTTCCTGAAGTTTCTCGTTCGCGCTCGTGTGAATATCGTTGTAGCAGGGGGAACAGGCGTCGGTAAAACAACGTTCTTAAATCTCATGCTTCAAGAGATTCCATCGAAAGAAAGAATCATCACAATCGAAGATACTCGCGAATTACAGTTCAACCTTCCGAACGTTGTTCGCTTAGAAGCTCGTCCACCTGTCGGTGATCTGAAAGGTCTTACGATCCGTGATCTCTTAAAGAACACACTTCGTATGCGCCCTGATCGTATCGTTGTAGGTGAGTGCCGTGGCGGTGAAGTCTTCGATCTTCTGCAGGCCATGAATACGGGTCACGAAGGATCAATGACTTCAGTGCACGCAAACTCGCCAGGTGAATGTCTTCTTCGTCTCGAAAACCTTTACATGCTTTCAGGATATGAGCTTCCCATTAAGGCCCTTCGTTACCAGATCAGTACAGCGATTGATTTCATCGTTCAGATCCGCCGTGATAAGAATGGAAACCGTGTTGTTCATCAAGTAACAGAAGTTTCCATGATGGAAGGGGATAAGATCCTCATGCAGGATATCGGCATTCAAAAAGACGGTCAGATCAGATTCACGGGTCTTGTCCCATCGTGTTTTGCGCGCCTCCAAAAAGCCGGCCTCCCAAAAGACTTCTTCATAGGCACCTAATAAGAGGGTTCCAACACACTTTTACGTAAGCGGAGCATTATCTCATGCGACCATCTTTCATTGGTAACTACACTGATTTCATGGATCCTGACGAAGCTTCCTATCCTGGT
>JBEIQF010000080.1:0-11183 GCA_040376635.1 Halobacteriovoraceae bacterium | reverse complement strand
GCTGTATATTTTTTTATCTTCGGACTTCTGATTGGAAGTTTCATGAACGTAGTGATCCTGCGTTTACCTGTAAAAAAAGACCTGGTGAAGGCGAGATCTGCCTGTCCAAAGTGCGGAAGCCAACTTAAGTGGTATCACAATATTCCATTGTTCAGTTATCTCTTTCTTCGTGGGAAGTGTGCTTTTTGTGGAACGAAAATTTCACTAAGATATCCGTTAATCGAGCTTCTGGTTGGGATCATTTCTTTCTGGCTAATGCCTGAGACTTTCAATGCTGAATCAATCGCCAATTTCCTTTTCTACTTTTCGATTGCCTGTATTTTCATCTGCCACTTCATTATTGATATAGAACATCACCTACTTCTTGATTCTTTGAACCTATATCTCCTTGCCATCTTTCTATCATTCTCCGTCATCTACTTCAGTTGGCAGTACTGGTTGATTGGTGGAGCAATTGGATTTGGAGCTCCACTAATTGTTACGTGGCTCTTTTACAAAATCCGAGGACAAGTTGGCTTAGGTGGTGGCGATATTAAACTTTACGGAGTACTCGGAGTTTTTCTTGGTCCTATAGGGGTTATCTTCACGATATTTCTCAGTTGTTTTGTAGGGGCACTTGTTGGTGGAATTCTGATCGGCCTAAACAAGATGACAAAAGATAAACCAATGGCCTTTGGCCCATCGATACTTCTGGTTGCTGCTTTTCAAATTTTCTTCCCTGAGTGGGCGAGCATTGTTCAATCTTGGTTCTTCTAATGGCATGAAGCACTAAATCCTTGATAACTCATTTCTCATTTGCCTATAATTAACTAAGTTTATTTATCTATCAAAGACAGGGATGACTTTGGCTGGACCAGGATTAAAAGAACAATTTGATGAGCTCTTTGGAAAATTAAATCCAGGAAGCATTGTAGGTGTCGATATCGGCGCTCACAGTATCAAAGTATGCGAAATTTCCGGATCGCCAGGTAAGATCAAAATTGATCGCTTCGGAGTAGTGAATCTTTCTGAAGCTGCTCTCATCGAAGATGAAATTCAAAAGCCTTCTGAAATTACTGAAGGTGTTCTTGAAGCATTAAAACAAGCCGGTATTAAATCGAAAGTGATTTGTCTTGGTCTTTATGGACCAAACACAATGACGAAGCGTCTGAATACTCCTGAAGGTACGCGTGAAGAAATTGAAGATCACGTAATGTGGGAAGCTGAACAGTATATTACTTTTGGCGCTGACGAATCGATGATTGATTTTCATATCCTCGGTGAGAACGAGGGTGGCGGTAAGGATGCACTTGTAGCCGCTGCAAAGAATGATGTTATTGAAAGTTTTACGAATGTCATGAAACCGGCAAAGATCCAGGTCAAAGTAGTTGATTTGAGTGTTATTGCAATCTCAAATGTATTTGAAGAAGTTGCTGGAGATAACCTTGAAGAATATTCAAGCGGAACATTAATCCTTGATTTCGGTGCCCAGAGTACAAAGATCATTGTCTATAAGCGTGGCGGTCCAATCTTCACAAAAGAAATTCCTATCGGTGGTGGTCTAATCACTGAGGAAATTCAGCGACAGATGGGTGTTAGCTACGAAGAAGCAGAAGACTTAAAAACAGGACAGGATGAAAACGGAAATCTTCCGGAAGAAATCCTTAACATCATCAACTCTCAGGTTGATCAGCATGTTGCAGAAGTAAGAAAGAACATTAACTTCTATGTGACTCAGGGAAGTGCCGAAAAAGTGAACTACTGTTTTGTTACAGGTGGCTCATCTCTCCTTCCAGGTCTCGTGGATAAATTGTCAGTTGTGGCAGGAGTACCTGTTGAGCGACTTGATATTTTCTCTGCCATCAAAGTTGATGAAAAAAAGTTAGGGCAAAATCTTGATCAGATCGCAGCGATTTCACCGACAGTGATCGGTTTAGCTATGAGGAAACTTGGCTAATGATTAAGATTAACCTCAGTAACGCCAAGAAACAGGTCGATATTTCAAATATCGGCGGTTTTGATTTTACCAAGCTTAAAATCAAAGCTGTTCTTATTGTTATCGTGTTGATTTATGTTCCAGATCTCGTTCTTGTTCCAATGTGGGAAGAAGAGCGCACATTGATGGAGCAACAGGTCTCTGAAAAGCAAAGCAAGCTTTCCAGCTTAAAGAGAAAAGTTTCACAATCACAAGATCTTGAAAAACAAATTAAAGAATTGAAGGCTCAGGAAGAAAACCTTGAGAAAAAGCTCGCAGCAGTAAAGCAGGCTATCTCTGAGAAACGTAATGTTGCTCCGATTCTTCTTTATATCGCTAAAAACATCCCTGCAGAATTATGGATTAAGCAGCTTGATATCAATGAGTCAGAAATGGTGATCAAGGGAGAAGCCTTAGATTACGTCAGTATTGGTAATTTTGTGAATTCACTTAAGTCCTCAGTTTTCATCAGAGACGCAAATATTGCAAGCACCAGCAGTGCTGTTCGCGAGTCGGACAAGCGACGAATTGAGACATTTGAAGTTAAATTCGGAATAGCGAGATTTGATCAATGAAAGAACTCGTCAATAAGCTCATTGTAAATGCTCATGTCTTCATTCTTCTTTATGGACTCTACGGCGCATGGGTTATGTATGATGAACACATTGTTCAATATGATGAAATCGTGAGTCGCGGATCGGGTATGGACGGCGAAATTGCGACTGCTGAAAAGAAAGTTCAAGAGATTCAGGAATTCGTAAAAAAAACGGATGAATATAAAGTCCGCGTGGAAGAAGTCGCCAAAAACATTGAAACTGTTCAGAAACAACTTCCTGCTGAAACAAATGACACTCAGATTCTTACCTTCTTCCAGCAAGAGATTAACGCCCTCAATATCAAAGATGCCAATTTCAACCCGGGCAAAGAAGATAAGAGCGTTTACTACATTGCAAAGGAATACAACCTTAAAGCTAAAGGTACTTTCCTTCAGTTTTTGATTTTCTTTGAGAGAATCGGAAACGCGGACAGAATTTACAACATTAAGAATCTGAAACTTACCAACGTTACAGAGAATCAAAAAGGCCGATTCCAGATCATTGAAGGTGAAGGCGTTATTCAAGCTTTCCGTTTCAATCCTGATTTCAAAGTGGATAGAGGTTTCTAATGACCAGAATTCTGCTGCTTTTATCATTCATGTTTTCTGTGGGGGCGCTTGCTGCCCCCGCGGCTGGACTTAACAACTTCTTTAAAGACAAAACTAAGATAGATAATCCTTTTAGCCTGAGAGATCCATTCAAGGCCCCTATTAATAAAGGCGAGGGCAAGAAAGAAGGTCGTGGCTTTACTGTGACAGGTAAGGGACAGTATTCAAATATCGGTGATACTCCTCTTGACCAAATTTCCATTGATTCAATAAAAGTGGTCGGTGTACTGATTGGAAAAGAAAGACGAGCTTTGATTAATGGCGGTAAAGAGAACAAGAAAATCATCATTCTCAAGGAAGGGGCAAAAATTGGCCCTGAAGCAGCGGAGCTGAAGGCAATTCTCCCAGGGGGAATTGTTCTAGTTGAGAAGATTACTAATGTATATGGAGAGGAAGAATATTTGGAAACAGTAATACCAATTTCCAAGTAAAACTCTTAGAATTTATACATGGCTCATTCTTAAGGAAGAGAAAGCATGAAGAAAGGATTTTTTCTACTAAATCTGTTGTTAGCATTTTCATATAATGTTTCCGCTCAGGAAATTAAAAATGTCAATTTCGTCCAAGAAGGCGAAGTCAGCAAACTCATCATTGAAACAGATAAAGAAGATGTATTAGCTGAGCGTTTTCACGTGTCAGAAGACAAGCAAATCATTCTTGATCTTAAAAACGTAAAAGTGAGTCCAAAACTTTTGCGTGGAATTGATACGTCTGAATTTCCGGGATCAACTGTATTCATTTCTGGTTACAAAAAGCCGGGTTCAACAAGCGATATCAGATTCGCAGTTCAACTTAGAGATAACGTTCGTTCAGTTCTAGAAACTCGTGGAAAGAATATTGTCCTCAACATTGAAAACCGATTCGGTGTTTTCTCGGCCAACAAAATCCGCAGTTCAGAAAATACTTCTCTTCGCAACGACGATAAAGTTGAAGATGCTGTTGGTTTGAATATTCCAAAATCAAATTCAGTTGATGATATTCTTCAGAACCTCACGATGTCTGGACCAAAGAAGTATATCGGAAAGAGAATCTCGATTAACGTTCGTGATATTCCAGTTCCTGATCTTCTTAACATGATTGCTGATACATCGGGTTTCAACATCATTATTGATCAGGCGGTTAATGGTGCCCCTCCCCTGACACTTACTTTGACTAACGTTCCATGGGATCAGGCGCTTGATACGGTGATGAGTCTTTCAAAACTAATTGCTCAGAAAAGTTCAAACATACTTGTGGTGAAAACTCTGGCTGTAGCAACGAAAGAAAAAGAAGAAGAGCTTGCTGCTGCAAAACTTAAAGAAGGTCTTGAGCCCTTAGTGACTCGAGTTTTCCTCATTAACTATGCAACTCTTGCAGACATCGAAAAGATCATCAAGGATTACATCACGAAAGATCGTGGTGCCATTCAGCTTGATGAAAGAACGAACAGCCTAATTGTAAAAGATACTATTGAATCAATTGACCGAATCAAAAAGATTATTGAAACGCTAGATACTCAAACTCCACAAATTTTGATTGAAGCAAAAATTGTTGAAGCGAACGAATCGTATTCAAAACGTATCGGTCTCAGTCGCGGTGTTTCTGTAGGCTATGATCCTGTTCGACTGGTTGATGCAACAACGAGTCCAGTGGGGCCAGGTTTTTCTTTTAGTTCAGCTCCAAACTCTGGTGCACCAACTGCTTTGGGAATGACGATCGGTATTTATAAGAGACTTCTAAACCTGGATGTAAATCTGCAGTTGATGGAGTCAGAGTCTAAAGGCCGAATTATCTCGACTCCAAAAGTTGTAACTCAGAATAAGAAACTTGCTAAAATCGTAAGTTCTGAACAAACATCATTCCGAGTTCAGACACTTCAGACAGGAAATACTGCGCCTCAGATTTCGTTCCAAAACATCTCCGCTGATCTAGACCTGCAGGTACTTCCTCAAGTAACAAATGATGGTGCAATATCAATGCAGATTAATTTGAACAAATCTGCATTCGGCACAAGACCAACTCCTGATTCTCCGCCGAACATCACTCGTCGTAACATTACGACAAACGTTCTGGTAGATAACGGATCAACAGTTGTTATCGGTGGCCTTTATCAGACAGCTTCACTTGAAACAAGATCAGGTATTCCTTATCTGAAAGACCTTCCATTGATTGGCTGGTTATTCAGTACTCCATACGCTCCGGATACAACGAAGAATGAACTTATCATCTTCATGACTCCGAGAATTATGAACCAGGAAGAGGCCGGCCTATCTGATCGTCAGGCGAAGATTTCCGGCCAGTCGAAAGACATTTAAGGTGGGTTGACCCATGCTTGGGAAAAAAAACCAATCTGCCTTATTGGCAAAATATTTCAATATGTACAAAAAGAATCCACGTTCAAGGGTGTTCGCACCTCTTGCGGAATCTTTTCGTAAACTTGGAATGCTTGAAGATGCCTATAAAATTCTCAAAGACGGTATCAGAAATCACCCGACATACACTTTAGGATATATCGTTCTTGCTCACTGTTACTACGATGAGCAGAAATACGAACTCACTTACAATACTCTACGTCCGATCGTTAATCAGAACGCTGATAATATTTCACTTCAGAAGATTTTTGCTCAATCCTGCATTCATCTGGGTCATCTCGAAGAAGCTCTAGATACGTTCAAATATCTTCTTTTCATGAATCCGAAAGATAAGTTCTTCGCTGAGCAAGTGAAGAAACTTGAAGATGATCTGTTGGTTGGGCACAAGAAGTTAAGTCTTGATCAGTTGATCAAGGCGCCTGATATGCCGGCAATCACTCAACAGAATAATTCAGTTGATGATGATTGGGTTCAGGTTGATTTCAATAATCCTCACCAGCAAGAGCCGACTCCTCTGCTCGAAGAGAAAAAACAAGAACCATTGATTGATGAAGATCAATGGGTGATGAAGAAACAAAATCTTGAAGATCATCCAATTCTGAAGGAAGAAAAAATTCCAGAAAGAAGTCTGGAAGATGATTTCTATGCTGATGAGTTTGAAGAAGAAGGCGACATTGATGAAGTCAATGCGAATTCCATTTCTACAGATGCCCCGATTGTTTCTCATACTCTAATCGATCTTTACTGCGCTCAACACTATTACGATAAAGCGATTGAGCTACTCGAAAAGATTCTTGAACTGAATCCGGAAGACGTAGCTTCAAAAGAAAAACTAAAAAAGGTTATCCAGCTAAAAGCTCAGAACACTGGTGTTCCTGCAGATACCACAGAGCAAGCTGGACATGACGAATTGATTTCGATAATTGAGACTCAAGTCAAAGCTAAGTCTCCACAAGAGATCAAGATTCAGGAATCTTTTGATAAGTTCCTTCATCTCGTAAAACAGGTTGCGCATGAAAAACATACTGATAATTAACGGCCCCAATCTCAACATGCTCGGAAAACGTGAACCTGAAGTTTACGGTTCCGATTCACTTGAAGACATCAAGTTGTGGACAACCGAAAAAATTAAATCAAAAGCAAAGACAGAATGGTTTCAATCTAACATTGAAGGTGAAATCGTCTCTCGAATTCAGGCCGCTCATTCGGAGAGTTTTGACGCTATCGTCATCAATCCGGGTGGCTATGCTCACACAAGTGTGGCCATTCATGACGCTCTGAAAATCCTTAAAATTCCAGTAATTGAAGTGCATTTATCGCAGGTCTACAAGAGGGAAGAGTTCCGACATACTTTGTTGACGGCAAAAGCCTGTTCCGCCATAATGAGCGGGCTTGGAAAACAGAGTTATTACATAGCGATACAGTCGCTAATCGATTAAAGGAACATTCAATGTACCAGACAACTGATTTTAGAAAAGGTCTTAAAATTGAGATCGAGGGCAAGCCTTGGATCATCGTTGATTTCCAACACGTGAACCCAGGTAAAGGATCAGCATTCGTACGTACTCGTATTAGAAATCTTGAAACTAACCAGACAATGGAACGCACATTTAAAGCTGGCGTTGAAACTGTTGGTAAGCCAGATATGGAAGAAAAAGAAATGGAATTCAACTATGGCGACATGGATGGATACAATTTCATGGATCAAACAACGTTCGAGATGGTTCACCTTACTCACGATCAAGTTGGTGATAACAAATTCTATCTTCAGGAAAACATCAAAGTTTTCATTCTTTATTATAACGGTCGTCCGATCTCAATCGAACTTCCTAACTTCATCAACCTTAAAGTTGTTGAAACAGATCCAGGTCTTAAAGGTGATACGGCTTCTGGCGGTACTAAAAAAGCCGTTCTTGAAACTGGTCTTCAAGTGAACGTTCCTCTTTTCATTAAAGAAGGCGAAATTCTTAAGATCGATACACGTACTGGTGAATACCTAGAAAGAGCTAAGGTGTAATGCATGAAACTCGATACATTAAGCATTGATTCTCTCAAGGAAATCGTAAAAGTTGCTAAAGAACAGGGTGTTTCAGAACTTTCTGTTGAAGCAAAAGATTTCAAAGTATCTGTAAACTTCGCAACTGCTCCTGCTCAGGTTCACCACGTTCAACCTATGGTTCACGCGGCTCCTGTAGCTCACGTTGCTCAGGCTCCTGTAGCTGCAGCTCCTGCTAAAGCAGCTGTTGCAGATGCAAATATTCACATTGTTAAATCTCCATTCGTTGGAACATTCTACGCTTCACCATCTCCCGGTAAGCCTGCATACGCTAAAGTTGGCGACAAAGTTAAAACTGGTCAGCCACTTTGTGTACTTGAAGCAATGAAAATCATGAACGAAATTGATTCAGACGCCAGCGGTGAAATCGTTGAAATCTGTGTTGATAACGAATCATTGGTTGAATTCGGCCAGCCACTTTTCAAAATCAAAAAAAGCTAGAGAGTAGCCCGTGACTAAAAAATTCAAAAAAGTCCTCATCGCTAACCGTGGTGAAATTGCCATTCGTGTAATCAGAAGCTGTAAAGAACTCGGAATCGAAACGGTTGCGATTCATTCTACTGCTGACGAAGATTCACTGCATGTAAAAATGGCGGACGAGTCTGTTTGTGTTGGTCCGGCAAAATCTACTTTCTCTTATTTGAATATCCCGCAAATTCTTTCTGCAGCTGAAATCACAGGTACAGATGCAATCCATCCTGGTTATGGATTCCTTTCTGAGAATGATGAATTCGCTGAAATGTGTGAGAAGTGGGGAATCACTTTCATCGGCCCTTCAGTAAAATGTATCCAGGCGATGGGTGATAAAATTGAATCAAAAATCACTGCTAAAAAAGCAAATGTTCCAACACTAGATCCTATCTATGTGAAAGACACTGATGAATCATTCATCAAGAAAGAAGTTGAGAAGATGGGCTTCCCTGTTCTCATCAAAGCTTCTGCTGGTGGTGGTGGTCGCGGTATGAAGCGAATCGAAAACTTCGAAGAGCTTTGGCCCGCACTGTCTCGTTTACAGGAAGAAGCGAAAGCTGCTTTTGGTGACGGAACTCTCTTCATTGAAAAATATATTACAAATCCTCGTCACATCGAAGTTCAAATTCTCGCTGATAAACACGGTAACGTGATCCACCTTGGTGAGCGTGACTGTACAATTCAGAGACGTTTCCAGAAAATTCTTGAAGAGGCACCATCTCCGGTTCTTACTCAGAAAGTTCGTGATGAAATCTGTGATGCCGCTGTTCGACTGGCAAAATTTGTAAATTACGATTCAGTAGGAACTGTTGAGTTCCTATATGACCTTGATACGCAAAAATTCTATTTCATGGAAATGAACACTCGTATCCAGGTGGAACATCCGGTGACTGAAGGTCGCACAGGTGTCGATCTAATCTCTGAGCAAATTCGTCATGCTCAAGGTGACGTTAGCCGATTCAAGCAATCAGATATCATTTTCAGAAACCACGTTATGGAATTCCGTATCAACGCGGAAGATCCAAAAACTGGTATGCCATCACCTGGCCATATCACGCATTATCACAGACCTGGCGGAATTGGCGTAAGGATAGATGACTTTATCTATACGGGATATACTGTACCTCCTCACTACGACTCTATGATCTCTAAGATCATCGTTCAGGCCGACAATCGCGCAAATTGCATCACACGTGCGAAGCGAGTTTTGGATGAAACAGTTGTAAGCGGGATCAAAACGAACATCGATCTACACAAGGATATTTTGAACGATCCTGACTTCGTAGAAAGTAAGTTTTCGACCAATTATTTAGCGAAAAAACTGATTTAAAAGTATAATAAATCCAAGTGTTTAATGTGCCACAGGAAGGGGCATCTTGGAATCTATTATCCAATTTCGGCAAATGATGGCCGACAGTAAGTTTTTTGAAGTTCAAAAATTAATTGAAGTTCAACTGACATTAAAAAACGAAGCTCGATCTGAGCTTTTGAAAATCTATTTTGATTCTCTCAAAGCTCAGCAAAAAAACATTCCAATCGACATCATTCTCGAACTTTCTGAAATTGAATCAGAAAACAATCATCACGATTTCGTGCATGAACTCCTGAATGAGATTTCATCGGATCAAAAACAGAAATATTATTTCAGAGTTTTAAAACTGCAAATGAGAGCAGCAGCTTTTCAGGGTCAGATGGATATCCTCTACCAGTTGATCTCGGATTTCTTTTTGAGACAATATGAGAAACAGGTTCCGGCAATCCCGCAGATTGTAACTGAATATGTTTCGAAATACTTCCAGCACGATTTTAATTTGAAGCTTAAAGAATTGGCCATTTCACTTGTGTTGAATGATGTTTCAACAGCTGAAAGATTGACTCAGGAATTAATCCTCTCAACTGTAGAAAAGTCATCACCTAAAGGTATCAAGGCAAAACTTCACACTATTGGGGATATTCTTAAAGCAGGCCAGAGCAAAGCGTATCTCGAGATTTACCAGAACTACTGTTTTATAGCTGCTAACGGAATCTCAGAAAAATCAGATTATAAAAAAATTGTAGAGATGGTTATCTTCTTTGAGGACTTTAAGTTCCAGGCATTGGTGCTGAATCTTCTGAACAACTTAAACCTCACTGATGAAGCAAAAGATTACGCTGCTTCTATCAGAACGAATAAAGAATATAACTTTGTTCATTTTGATAAATTCTTTCCACATCTAAAAAGTTATTTTGTATCACCAGTAACTAAGAAATCAATCAAGCAGGAAGATGTTCCTTCACCTGATCTGAAGCTCACAACTAAAGTCAGATCAGAAATCATGCCTTCTCACTTTGAAATGGATGAATCAGAAGACGACCAAAGATTCTTCCATCTTTTGAAATATCAAACATACACTCCAGATCAGTTATGTGATCTGGCTGTTAGCTTTTTACAATCTGAAATGCCGAAGGTTGCTTTACGGGCTTCTGAACTCGCAATGTCACAGTCAACCGATGATAAAACATTTCTGAAAGGAAGTTATCTCAAGCTTACTTGCCAGCTACAACTCCAGGATCTTAGAGCAGCTCTTGATACTTGTCTGGTTGCAATGACGAGAGCAAATACTCGTGATGATATTCTCTCGTTCCTTTATGGGCAGGCAGAAATCTATATTCGTCTCAATCAAAAGAAAGATGCCAAAAACATTCTCTCGAAAATACTTTCAATCGATTCAAAATATCGTTTAGCAAAAGAAAGGCTAGATAAGCTGAATGAGATTTAAAAGCGTTCTCGGAGCATTCATCTTCATCTTGCTGGCAAGTTCCATTGCCTTCCTGGTATTTATCCAGACGAAATCTTTTGGCGGTCTCGTAACAAAAATCGTAACTGATATCTCACAGAAGAAATTCCAGACCAAAGTAAAAATTAAAAGTTTCTCATTAAGTGTGTTCCCACCTGGGCTTGAGTTAAACCGTGTTTCTGTGAAGAAGAAATTCTCAGATGTGGAAAACTTTGAAGCTGAATTGGGTAAGATCGGTTTTTACATCAGCCTGATCGAAGTTGAAGAGAAGAAGCTCACATTCGGTGAAATCCGGATTGCTGATTCTCAGATAAGTTATATCTTTCCTAAGAAAGATGAGGAAATGAAGGAAATCGATCGCAAGATCATT
>JBEIQF010000197.1:0-6367 GCA_040376635.1 Halobacteriovoraceae bacterium | reverse complement strand
ATTACTATTAAGGAAGGCTTCCCAAGCGGTTTGTTCCGCCGTGTTGATGCCCGTACTTCCGGTACCGCTAACACCTGGCCAATTGGTACTTTCGGTGGGTTCGCCATCAGAGAGGAAATACAGCACACTCTGGCCACCGATGATTTTTCCTGCCGAATCGTAGGCTGACATAGCCTTGATCAGGGCATCGTCATAGTCAGTACCACCGTCCCCCAGATAGTCGGTAATGCCATTGATAACATTCAGGGCTTGAGCCGCTGTCAGCCAAACATCGCCAGATCCCAGGAAGTTAGTGGTTGCCGAACTGGCAAAGCCAACCAAGCGTACCATTACGTCCCCTACATCATCGTAATCACCAATGAGCTGCAGAATGGATGCTTTGGCAATCGCCATGCGGGTAGCGAACCCAGCCACCCCGGAGGCATAATCCATGCTGCCTGATGTATCAAGAATGATCATCAGGTTGGTGCCTGGATTCGAGAACTCCTCGACCCGGGTATTAAGATCCACAGGCGAAACAGGCACATCATCCACTATCCGCACACTCAGGGTGTTGTTGGCACTGTCGCCATCGCTGTCCACCAGAGTGACCGCGAAATCCTCAAACAGGTTGTTGTTGCCTCCCCCGCTCGGGTGCACCTCGTTGTCCGTCAGCGTGTAGCTGTAGCTCACCAGCCCCGTCGCCGGGTTGTACGCTGTGATGGTCAGGGTGTTGCCAAACCCGGTCGTCACGCTCTGCGGCACGCTCGCCACCACACCGCCACTGACCAGGTTGATGCCCCCCACGCTCAGCGTCTGGACGCCGTCCGGCGCACTGATGTTGAAGCTGCCCGTGACCGTGGTCGACTCCTTGCTGCTGTCCGACCCCGCAGATTCACCCGCCCCCCGAGTCGACAACAGGTCATCCTCGAACACGGTCGCATCGCCACCCTCGCCTTTGGGCGTCAGGTCAGTGATGGTCACATTGTCATCGTCATTGCGGATACTCAGCGTCAACGTCGCCGTGCTGGTGTCACCATCACCATCCGTCAGCACATAGGTGAACACCTCACTCCCCGTCGACGTTGTAATCCATTACATCACGCATTTTTGTGATGATGAGTTTTGGATCAAGTGGCTTGTCCGCAAGATTCGCAGGACACACCTGAGTACAACGACCACACTCAACGCATGCGAGTGTATCGAGCTTCATTTTCATTGTGAGTTCTGACGTCTTACCAAGACCGAAAGTCTCAGCATTTTCATTCGCAAAATCCATCGGCATAAGAACTGCACCACGACGAGGAGGTGTCAGAAGAGCATTGAATGGAATGATGAGAATGTGGAAAAATTTCGTATTCGTAAGAGTGGCAACGAATGCCATTGTATTCAGCATGTGGCCTAGCCATAGAGTCTTATATGTTCCAGCAAGGAATTCCTGGCTTAGACCAAGCGAACCAATCACTGCTGCGAAAGTGTAACCAATCGGTGACCAGAAACGTTCACCTTCAGGCATATTTGTTACATAAATACGAATAGCTTCAAGGAAGTAACCGATCACAACAAGGGCGATCAGCATACCGTACATGAACTTTTCCTGATTCGGACGAGTCGCTGAAAGGAATTGTTTCTTTTGAACGTAACGGCGGTAGTAAGCAAGGCCAATACCGAGAAGAACGAAAATCCCTCCGACATCAGCAAGGAAAGAAACCACTTTATAAGTTGTACCAGTGAATACCTTGAAAGGAGTATCGGCGTGGATAGCAACAAGTTCAGTTGCGATGAAAAGAGTGATGAAACCCCAGAAAATCATCGAGTGGAAAACGTTTACGAATCCATCACGAGGAACTTTACCCTGATAGAAAATCGTTGTGAGGAAGCTCTTGATGTTGAGCTGCTTTGGAAGAATGTCTTTCGGATTCTTGTCACCAACAACGAATTTGTATTTCGGGATGAGACCCTGGATAAAGAAATAAGTCGCAGGAACGAGAGAAGCATACATTAATGCTTTCATCCAAAATGGGATCATCCACATGACCTGTCGACTAGCTTCCATACTTTCCATCTGGCCTCCTAACTTTGCGCCGAATCATTAAAGCAGTAAACATCTTAAGACATTTACGCAAAAATGTTTATAATCAGAGTATTATTTTAAGCGCTAGAAGGCTTCATGGGTAGTTCTTTTCTCACGACAATCAACGCTCTCCTCGCTTTGTATTCCGTGATTACATTTTTTAAAATCATCATTCAGTTTGGGCTACCAAACCATCCGGGTCGTTTTACTTTGTATCTGGTGTGTTTGTGCGCGGCCGTGCTTTTCTCTCTCAAAACCATGGCGGGAATTGGATTTATCTCTCCCATGGACTATCTACGCTTCAGAACCATCCCGATTGTTGGCGGTGGACTTGGAATGTTGCTGCAGATTGTGACTTCTGTTGGACAGTTCAGCATCATTCAGCAGAAAGTTATTTCGCGGATCCCACTTATCGCGGCCCTTCTTGTGTACTTTTTCTTTCCGTCACATGCCGAGATTTTCTTTGGTGTCTGCGTTTTGGCCTGTGTGTTATTCCTTACCGTTTCAGTTGGGAAAGCGCGCTATCAAAAGCGGAATTTCTTCAAGATGACTCTCTTTCTGGGAATCTCAGCTCTCTTTCATCTCACAGAAAATTACTGGACCTACGTTTTGGGTGATATATTTTTATTTCCCAGTTTGTTTTACTTTTTCATCTTACAGCAAACTTATGGCGTAACTGCCATGGTTGAACGTTATCGGACAGAGAATTAGGAGTTTGTTCATGAAGTGGCTGATCCTCTTATCACTTTTTGGTTGTGCCCAGGTCACAAGTCTCAATTTGAGAAAGCATCAGTTTGGACTTCTTCCAACTAAGATCATCTGGTTCCAGGTTGCGGGCCTTGAAGAAGAACAAATTGCGATGCTCCGTTTTCAGTCAGGTGATAAGAAAACGTCATTCGAAAACAATATCTGCGTTGGTAAAACGTGGAACTACAATCTCTACAACATCAGAAATCCGTCTCAAGTTTCATTTCTTTCTCAGATGACGGGTAAGAAAAATATCAAGAACTCATGTGAAGATGCAGAAATGCGTCCGATCTGGAATTACATCTATGGTAACGGCTATACAACGGCCGTGATTGAGAGTGGCGCGAGTAAAGAAGAGACTCTTACGAAGTTCAATCAGTGTGGTGAAAAAGGTCTGGTTTTCCTGAGCTCAATTCACTATTTCCTGAGAAGTCAGCCGACCCCAGGAGCGACAACTTTCCATTACTCAGAAGATATTCCTCTTAATCCCAATCAGCTCATTTACGATCGTACATGTGGGGCCAATGATTGCGGGTCTTCAATCACAGAAGACTTCTCTGCGATCTATAATAAATTCCAGAAGACTTCCCAGAAGCATCTCGTGATCGTTCGTGATTTCTCTTATCTTAAAGCTCTTGAGAAAAAAGACTGGAATAAAGCTCGTGAAATTCTTGGTGATATTGAGCGTGCTTACGGAACGGCAATGAAATTCACTGAGAACAATGACTTCCTCGTTATCCTGACAACAGGTGATTCAAAATTCGTTGATATGCCTGACCAAGGCAAGGCCTGGTACGATTACGAAAAAGATAATAAGAATATCTCTACGAAAAGAACAAAACTCACAAACCTGGTTTTAGCATCAGGATCGCGAGCTGAAAATTTCTGTGGTTGGTATGATGATTCGTCTGTCTTTGAGCGAATTCTCTCAGGCCCGAAACAACAAGGCCTGGAACTCAAAATCATAAATCCATTCAAATAAGAAAAACCTTCTCTCTTTTCCTCATTCCTTTTCACTAATACTTCGCCGTCGTCTACATATGCCCTTTTCAAAGAGGGCTTATGCGAAACCAATTAGATCTTAGTTTTGGCCGCGGTGGATTCCGGAAAAATGCCGGAAGAAAAAGACTCCATTCAAAAGGAGTTGCCCATCGTGTCCGAGAGACTGTCTCCAGACGGACTCCCATGCACATTAACTTTAAATACAAGGCCTACATGAGGAATAAATATTGCCTTAGACTTTTGAAAAGGGCGATTCTCAACGCGCGGAAACTGGGGTTGAGGGTAAATCATTTTTCACTTCAGTATGATCATGTTCATCTTATTGTCGAAGCTGACACAAATGAGATCCTTTCTTCCGGAATGAGGTCTATTACAGTAACCATCGCGAAAGGGATGAAGATGGGGAAAGTTCAGCTTGAAAGGTATCATCTACACGTTCTTAGGACTAAACGCGAGACCAAGAATGCGGTGTTGTATGTCCTTTTTAACAGGCAAAAACATGAAAAGGGCACTTATTCACGGATTGATGGGTATACGTCGATTCTTCATCATAAAGACGGGCTTAAATTAGTTCGGGATTATGTGAAGAGAAAAAAGATAACGCTGAAAATAGAACGGATCGAGAACGAATTCATTCTCGATCCGGCGAAAAGTTGGTTTCTGATTAACTGCCTTGAATCTCGGCCTTCGTGATGTCGTAAACTTTACGGCAGTAATCGCATTTGATTTCAATTGAGGGTTTATTCTCGAAAAGTTCATCAATGTCGCCTGCGTATAATCCGCGTAGATTCAAAACCATTCTGTCTTTAGAACAAGGACAGAAGAAATCAACCTGACGAGAACCCATGTAAGCAAAGTCACGATCTTCAAACATCTTTACGATTTTTTCGATGTCATCAGTCGCAGATTCAAAAACATCATGGAAGAAATTTTTGTGTTTCTTGATGAATTCTTTGCGTGAAACTGTTTCATCAATATTTGAATTTACATTCACTGGTGGAAGTTTTGTGACCATGACTGATTGATCAGAAAGTTCACTCACAATAACTTCAGAATTTGTCTGATAAGACTCGTTGAAGATTTTGTTGATCACATCTTTTGTTTCAACATTATTCAGTTCAAGAACTGAAGTATATGGCTGGGCATTGTTCGGAAAAATTTTTGAAACGCGAACTTTACCAGTGATCTTCATCGGGAAAAGATTAAATTCTTCAGGTAATAATAGTGTACGAGTATGGCCGGCACTATTAGTTTCAATTTTTAGTCGGAAATACGGTTCTTCAGAATCGATGTAGAGACCTAAAGATTCACCCGGCTTTAAAAAGAAAATGATCGGTAATAATCCCAGGAATGTATCTCTGAAGTATGAAAATCCAGACGGTTGCATTTGGTGAAGTAAAACCAGATCGTGGATCAATTTCTGACCTTCTAAAAAATGAACGTTGAATCCATTTTTGTGATCTAGAAAACTATAGAGGCGGCTCGTGGCGAGCATGGAATCTCCTGTGGAAAATGGGTCCACAATTTATATAACAAATGATGTTTTTTGGGTAGAATCAGAGCACTATGATGCAGATTGTTTATTTCTCTCAAAAAGAGCAGTTTTTGACTGAAATGGAGACCCACGGCACGGAACTCGTGTTCGTAACTCCAAGTCCGGCCAAAGCGGACGGTCTGCGAACACGTCTTTCGGGTAAATCTGCTCATGACGTGATCACCATTGCGAAATTTACATCAAATCTTGTCCAGGAATTGTGGAAAAACGAAGATAAGCCGCAGGTCAAACGTAAGGCCGAGCTTCTCCTGATTTTTGGCATCCTGAAAAACAAATATCTTCCGGATCTGGGCTACGAGCAGTTTACCCAGGCCTATAATTTATTTTCTGATCTTCGAAGTTTCACGCTTAATGAAGAGGCCCTAACTTCAGTTCTTGAAGAGCAGCCAGAAGTCATCCGGCAAGCAGTCCAGTTATTCTGGAAACTTCTCGATGTAACTGGCTATCTTGATGAGCACGGGGCTTACCAGCAGATAGCTGAACGTCTGAGGTCTTCGGAAGAGCAGGAAAAACTTCAGAAGACTTATATCTTCTGGGGCTTCCAGCATTTAAATGGACAGCAGGTTGATCTCTTAAAAGCTCTGGCTATTCGTTATGAAGTGATCATTCCATTTCCACTTACTCTGAAAGAGAAGATCAAGAAGAGTGATTGGATCAGCTGGCTTAAAGACATCAAGGTATCTGAATTTGAATTGCCCGTTAAAGAATTTGCCCCCAAGGGAACTCTCTTTCCGATTAACTCCCGTGAGATTTCTCTTCATCTGAAAACGTATCTTCAGAGGCATGACCAGATTATCCTGGGTGTTTCAAAGTTATCCGCTGAGCATATCGATATCATTCCTTCACAGGAAGTTCGTTTTAAAATCCCACATCAACTTATTACTCCTGAGTTGAAGGAAGTTGCCCGCGATCTGAAAAACTTCAAGGGCACGACAAACGATCTCCATCAGTGGTTTGTTGAGGGAATCAAAAAAGCTCCATCACTCAAGCACTTCCGCGCTTACCAGCTT
>JBEIQF010000453.1:0-2361 GCA_040376635.1 Halobacteriovoraceae bacterium | reverse complement strand
TGATGCTCATACAGAACCGATGATTGGCGGTTTCCCTAAAGTGTTTAACAAAAACATGGTTGTGCTTGTGAATGCTAGCACCGCAAGCTCGGGTGAGATTATCGCATCAGCATTGCAGTTTCATGGACGTGCTTTGATTCTTGGAGACCGTACTTTTGGTAAGGCCATAGGCCAGATTCAGGAAGACTACGCTCCGGACAAGGTAGCTCTGTTATTTACCAGTCTTAAAGCTTACCTTCCGGATGGCTCAAGTTACCACGGTAAGGGTGTTACACCGGATGTCTTTGTTTACCGTCATGGTATGACTATTTCTGAGCGTGAACGTGAGACTTTGCGTGAAGAAGATCTCGCACTTTTTCCGCTTCAGATTGAAAAGGGGAAGCATTTCATGGACAAGGCAAAACCATCGCAATTTCCGAAGACTTGTGTTCAGGAAAAAAATATCAGACTTAAACTGAACTCATTGAGCGACACTGACTGGACCAAAGATTTTCAGTTGCAGTTTGGTCTTGAAACATTATCCTGTAAGGGTGATTAACGATCTTTATAAAAAAGTTGCCCAATTTGAAACACAATTGAGCGATGACATTAAATCCAAATCTCAGTGCAAGAACGGTTGCTCGAAGTGCTGTTACACTGATATTTCAATCTTTGAAGTAGAAGCTTCCAACATCAAGAAGTGGTTTGCTGGATTATCAATCGAAAGACAGAATGAGATCCGTGAGAAATGGAATCTTCCGCAAACAGAAGGTTCCTGTGCTTTTCTTCGAAATGAATCCTGTACGATCTATGAAGCTCGTCCACTTATCTGCCGGACTCAGGGGCTTGCCCTGAGATATATGGAAGAGGGTGAGCCTTACATTGATATCTGTCCACTCAATGATGAAATGATTGAAGAAATGGAAGATAAGGATGTCATGAACCTGGATCTTCTGAATACGATCGTTTCAAAACTTGAGACTGAAGCTGCTTCTGGAATTAACCGTCCGAGAATCAGTCTCAAAGACTTAAAACTGGTATTGTAATCCCGCACCAGCACTATGTTCTGTGAACATCAGACCGGCCGACCAGGCCCAATCTTTTTGATACATCAAAGAAATTTCAAATTCAGAATCTTGCTTCTGCCTGAAAGTAAATTCAGCATCAGTATAGATGTATTTCGTCCATTGAAATCTCTTTTCAAGGTCTAGTCTCATTCTGCCTTTATGATCCATTAAGACATGTGATTCGAAGAGAAATGGAAGTATGTAGTTGATACCACCAACAGCGGCTCCTTCACGTTTGACTAATGTTCCACCGACAACGAGTGCACTCCATTTATTGAGCCATCTCTTGTAAAAAGCATCGCCTTCACCCTGCCATCCGAAATCATTTCGAAGCTCTGTTCTGAGTTCCAGCTCATCCCAGGTGTTCATCAGGTTAAATTGCGCCTGCGCATGGTTAGTAGCTGTCTCAATCATCCCACGATAATAAATATGATCGTGATTGTGAGGGTCTTGTTTTTGATATTTCTTGATCTCGCTATTGGGAGTGAAAGTAGAATACTTCACCACTCGCGCCATACCAGTTTTCAGGTGATAGAGATTATGACAGTGAAGCATCCATTCGCCTGGCTCATTTGTGTAAAACTCAATCGTCCTCGTCATATGAGGAGGGACATCTACCGTATGCTTCAAGGGAGATTTCGTACCGGCCTTATTGATGACACGAAAGAAATGTCCATGTAGGTGCATCGGATGATGCATCATAGTCTTATTCTCAAATGTAAATCTCACGATCTGGTTTGGTTTAATTTCAATCGTTCTGTCCTGATGAATCGCTTTGCCATTGATATGCCAGATGTAACGACTCATATCTCCATCAAGAACGAGTTTAACATCGTGAACAGGTGCCGAAGAGGGAAGTGTTGTATCAGACTCCGATTCAGCATCATCCACAGTAAAGTTTTTCACCACTTCTTTCTCTTTCGAAGTCGTTTGGGAATGATCCATTTTACTGTGATCCATAGAACCATGATCCATGGAACTGTGGTCCATGGATGATACTTCCATCGTTTCGTGGTTCATTGCAGAGTGATCCATCCCTGAGTGATCCATGAGAGCGTACATGTCTGGAAATGGGAGATCAGGAGCGGGAACTTTTTCGGCCATGCCTATCCATGTTGAGGCGCTACCTGTTCCATCCTGTGCTGTGGCCTTTAGTTCATAATTTTTGTGTTCCGGAATTTCAAAAAGAACATCATATGTTTCTGCCATTCCAATCAGAAAACTTTTTGCTAAAGTCGGTTTAATATCGATTCCATCCATGGAAATAATATTCATGGGAACATTTCCCAATGAAACATTGAAGTAGGTTGAGGCT
>JBEIQF010000416.1:0-2823 GCA_040376635.1 Halobacteriovoraceae bacterium | reverse complement strand
TCATTTAGTGATACTCATAAAAAAACTCTTATCGCTTTATTCCGATCGATCATGCTGAAGAAAATTGCGAAAAAGGGCGAGACTGAGGCCATCGTTTCCTATTTTTCAGGTGACGATAATGAATTGAAATCTCTCTTGTCGGCACTCATCATGTCTCATTCAGGCATGAACATAACTTTCGCCGGGGAATGCGAAGATGTAGAAGTCCTGGTTGAAATGGCAAAGGCCACCGGGGCGCGGATCATTTCAGTAGAGTGTTCTTCCGTTTCGCAGTTTAAAGTATCTCAGTGCCGCGAAAAGGTTGAGTCATTGATGTGGAAAGGTGAATTTATCTTTGTCGATTCCCGTCAAAACTCTTAAAGTGATGTCCTGAGAGGGACATTATGATTAAAGGTACAATTTTTGATATGGATGGTGTCGTAGTAGATAACCATCAATTCCATTTTCAGGCCTGGATGGCGTTCGCCAAAAAATATAACTTCGAACTCAATGCTGACATCTACCGAGATAAATTTAACGGTAAGACCAATGCTGATCTTTTCTCGATGATATTCGGAAAAATCTCTCAGGATGATGTCAATCAATACGCTGATGAGAAAGAGGGTATGTACCAGAAGCTTTATGCTGAACACATGAGAGCTCATACAGGTCTTATTGAATTTCTTGATTACCTTCGTGCTAAAAAAATCAAAATTGCTTTGGGTACTTCGGCGCCCACTCAAAATGTCGACTTCACTCTTGATGCTCTTAAACTTCGCCATTATTTTGAAGTCATCGTTGATGGCGCACAAGTGGAGCGAGGCAAGCCTGATCCTCAGGTCTATCAGTTATGTGCGATGAAGTTGGGTCTTGATCCGAAATTCTGTGTGGTGTTTGAAGATTCGATGGCCGGACTTGAATCAGGCGAAAGAGCAGGATGCACGATTGTTGGTGTGGCCACATCTCATAAGGCGCATGAGCTGAGAGTAAAGACGGATCTCATCATTCACGATTTCACTGAAGCGAAAACTCTTCTCAAAATTTAACGGATTTCTTTGGCGTTGAATCGGCCGCGAACATCGAGATAAATCTGCTTCACTGGAAGTGCTGCATTTGTCTGCTCGAGAGTTGAGTACATCGTGACGAGGTAAATCCCAAGATACAAAAAGTCCTTCGAGATTTTTACTTTTTTACTGAGCATGAAATTAGACATGCGGATAATTGAGTCCTTGAAATGCTCAAGCTCAAACTTCTGGTCTTCATCTAGTGCCTTGCCGAACTGATCACGGAAAATATCACCGAGTTCTTTTTTTTCTTCGGCCGTGAATGAATCTTTCAGGAGACCAATTTCATAGAGACCAGAAAGATAGAGTTCATCGTTTTGGAGATAAAACCCTTCATAGACATCCAGAAGACCTTGTCTGAACGTTTCATCAAATTGAGTCCAGAGACCAGTCGGATGCCACTTCAGATGGGCCCCTTCCTTTGAGAAATTGCCGGAACGAAGATCAATGAAGAGTCCCTGAGAAGAGAACAACTGAGTAAAATAGAGAGTCAGGATCTGTTCACCTGCGGTGCGATCCGATAAAGGATTCGTTTGTATAACTTGTGTATCAGTTAGGTCGATGCAGTAAGGGTGGAGAAGCTCTTTTTGCGCATGAAAGAGTTCGTCGTAACCTTCTTTTTGAATTATGCGTCGGGAGATTTTAGGAAGCTCTGAGGCAAGCTCAGACCATTCAACAGTTTGAAATAGCACCGTTGGTACATGTTTTGATAACTCTTTAAGGACACCAGGTAAGATTCTCATCAAAATCATTCTTCGATTATGCTACACTCAGGGAGTATTTCACAGGGATTTGTATGAGAAAAATCCTTATCGCGGGTGCCAGTGGATTCATTGGACGCGCGTTAATCGATCAGCTACTTAATCAGGATGATATTCATATTGTGGCCCTCTCTCGAGGGGCACGTGAGTCTCATCACCCAAGAGTGAAATGGGTGAAGTGTGATCTGTTTTCCTTGAAAGACATTTCAATTGCGATGGAGGGTTGTGACGAGGCCTATTATCTTGTGCACTCCATGCTTCCAAGTGCTTCTTTGTCTCAGGGAACATTTTACGATTTCGATCTTATCATGGCGGATAATTTCATTCGCGCCGGAAAGACTCACAAACTCCAGCACATCATTTACCTTGGTGGAATGATTCCCGCCGGTGAGGAGCTTTCGTGGCATCTTCGCTCACGCCTTGAAGTTGAAGAGACTTTTAGACATTCCTCAATCACAACAACTGTCCTTCGTGCAGGACTTATTATCGGTCCGCAAGGATCTTCGTTCACCATCCTTCAGAGATTGATTGAAAGATTACCTGTGATGATTTGTCCTGCGTGGACAAATACAAGATCTCAACCAGTCGCTCTCGCCGATGTCATTCGCGTGCTTGTCAGAGCATTTAATGAAAAACAACTTCAGAATAAAATTTATGATATCGCTGGTCCTGAAGTGATCACCTATCAGGGATTGATTACAAAAGCTTCTCAGAAGATAAAAAAAACAACGACCTTAATTACGTTGAACATTATTCCTCTCGCTCTTTCGCGTTTTTGGGTTTCTCTTGTCACCGGAGTTCCGAAGGATCTTGTTTATCCTTTAGTTCTCAGTCTTCGTTATGAAATGTTACCGAGCCTCGGTCACAAATGGCCTTATCCTGATGATCTTTCAACGTCTCTTGATGAAACTTTGGAAGAAGCACTAGGTACTTCGAGTCGAACTCCCTATAAGGCCTATCGTCCTCCTTCAAAAGATGTGCGCTCCATTCAGCGACTTGTCTTGCCAGATGGAAGAAGT
>JBEIQF010000469.1:0-2159 GCA_040376635.1 Halobacteriovoraceae bacterium | reverse complement strand
TCTTCGCAGCATCGATGATGTTCGTGCGAAACTTCACACCGTGTTCAAGAAATTCAAGGTCCGTGAGATTCTCACATTCACCGGCGAGGATCAGACCTTTTTCTTCTTCACGATTTTTGCGCTTGAAATAAACGCATTTTACCGGAACGTCTGTCTGGCCCATAAAGAAGTTAGCAAACTCTTCCTTGTTCCAGAAAGCTTCAGCGGCAGCTCCATCAAGTTTTAAGACGAGGACTCCGTCATAGTAATCAGCAACTACACCCGGAAGTTCATCACCTTCGCCATTTAAAAGGCGGAAGCATTTATTCTCTAACGTGAGGAGATGTTTTTTGTTAGCAAACGCGCGTTTCAGTCTTAATTCAACTTCATGATCATTGAATTTTTTGTCACCAAGGTTCAGCATCCTGAACGCTAGGTTGATGTTCGGAGAGTAAAACCCGTGGGCGAGAACTTCGTTCTTGTGACTCATGAGGATCGCGTATGAGCCTTCAGGAACTTTCAGTTTTTCAACTGCGTCTGAGAAAATCCACGGATTGCCGCGTTTAATGTGTTTTGTGAGATCACGAGTAAGTTTCAGGCGATGTGACTTCTCAAAGGAAAAGTATTTCACGAGTTTGCTCCTTTAAGAAACCATGTCACTTCATGCTTATTGTGATGAAGATGAACGATTCGAGATCCTGGGATCTCTAAAAACTTCATAGTGTTTTCCCAGTCAGTTTCTGCCTGGTATTTGATCGTGCAGACAAAGTTTTTCACAGTGCCCGCAGCACGAAAGCGATTCACGAGATTGAGAAGTCTCTCTGGGTAACAAATAATATCCGAACAAAACCAATCGAGCTCACCAAAGTCTTTCGGATCAAGTCCGAACGCAGACTCCTGGCGGAAATCAATTTTCCCCAGATCCATGATGCGTTTTTCAACCGGTGCTTTATCAACTGAATACGTTTTATCAAATTCTAACGTGCGAAGAACCCACGTCCATCCACCCGGACAAGAGCCTACATCAATTGCCTGGCCGCCACTGATAGCTTCAGGTGCGTAGACCGTAAAAAACTCCCACAGCTTCAAATACGCACGTGAGGGAGGCATGACCTTGTCTTCCTGGAAATCCATCTCACCCAAAGCAAACGGCGAAGAAGTCTTCTGCGAAGCGAGGATCATGTCCGATTCCCAAAGGGTCCAGAAACCCATCGGCTTTTCAGGAAGCGGGTGGCGGAAAGGAATTGGTTTTGTGTTGTATTTAGGAAGCTCGGATTGAACAAGCTCAGCTCGGCGGTGGTTCCCAACCGTAAAGAGACCCCAATTACGGCCAAGAGCTTTTAGCTTTTTAACTCCATCATTGATCGATGTCATGGGAATCATTTCCAGATTCCAGGCCGTCATCTGCGCCCAGATCATCTGAGGGGCCTCGCCTTCGACCAGATACAAACGATCTTTCTTTAAGGCGACTGTGAGACCCCTGATCTCGAACTCGCGCTCAAGCTCAGACTCGAACTTATGAATGGCCAGATATCCTGTATAAACTGTCATAAGGCATCTATACACCAAATGATGCGCGTGTTAAAAGCCTTCTCATGTCGAAACATACGAAAAAAAACCAGGAAATGAAGGTCTACGGCCGTCATGCATGTCTTAAAGTCTTTGAAAAACGTCCAGAGGACATTATTCGTGCCTATGTGACCCAGGAAGGCGTGTTCCTTTACCGCGACCTGATGAAGCATCTGGCAGACAATAAGCTCGCTTATCACCTCGTTGAGAAAGAAGAGATCGATGCGGTAACTCGCGCCACTCACCATGAAAATATTTGTCTCGTGATCAGAACGAAGAAGCTTCCTGATTTGAAAGAAATGCTTTCATCAAAAGGTCGCCAGCTTATTCTTTGTCTTGAAGAAGTTGAGAATCCTCATAACCTCGGTGCGATCATGCGTTCAGCTGCTCACTTTGGTGTGACAGGAATTTTATATGAAGCTCAAGTACCGGTTGCTTTAACTGGTTCAGCGATTCGTACAGCAGAAGGCGGAGCTGAAAGTGTTCCAGCTCTTCATCTTGCGAACTGGAATGAAGTTCTCGAGATCGCTAAAAGAAACGGATTCAAAACATTTGCTACTTCATCTCATGACGGCGAATCTCTTTATAAAACTTCTTTCCCGGAAAAAACT
>JBEIQF010000029.1:0-16827 GCA_040376635.1 Halobacteriovoraceae bacterium | reverse complement strand
GGAGACTTTGATTCGCATAGAAAGGGCCTGAAGCATTTCAAACGCAAAGGTCGGATCTCGTCTGATTTTGAGAAGGAATCCACCCGGCTGAAGGACCAGAAGTTTCGTAGTGCCCTTTGCTTTCGCTCCGGCAAAACGATAACCGCCCTGTAGAAGTGCCATATCACCAAAAAAATCTCCACGTCGAAAGACGGCGAGTTTTAATTCACCCACGTCTGTTTTCTTGTAGATTTCAATCTCGCCTTCCTGAATGATAAATAAGTCACGCGAAGTATCACCTTCTTCGAAAACAAATTCACCATCTTCGTACTGAACGATTTTCTCGTGGGTCACACGGCTTTCTAATATTTTTGACATGATTGTTTATCGGAGTTTTTGGGCAAAAAAAAAGGGCCCGTACTGGGCCCTTGTCAGCTTACTCTCCGACTGCTCGTTTTTGCGCTCGTTTGTCAAGGCCGTACTTCTCAACTTTCATGATGAGACCGGCCCTCGAAATGCCCAATTCCTTGGCTAGCTTCGACTTATTAAACGCGCAACGCTTTAAGCCTTCGCGAATCATAAGGATCTCGAGTTCTTCCAGAGCATCTTTCAGTGAACCATTCGTGTTCACACCTTTCAGGAAGCTTCCGCCGCCAGAGTGAGAATGTGAATGCGAATGAGTTTCGCCTGCTTCTAAAATTCTTGCAGATAACATATCCGGCGTGATGTTTTTATCATCGCCAGCAATTACTACCAGACGTTCAACTTCGTTTTGAAGTTCACGAACGTTACCTGGCCATTGGTGATCAAGCATCTTCTCAAGACATTTCTTCGAGAAAGTCTTAAGAGGAACACCTGCTTCTTCACAACGCTTCTGAAGGAAGAAATCCATCAGAACCGGGATATCTTCCGTACGCTCACGTAGAGCTGGAAGTGCAACGTTGATCACGTTAATTCTGTAATAAAGATCTTCTCTGAACTCACCTTTCGCAATCATCTCTTTAAGATTCTTGTTCGTAGCTGCGATTACTCGCACGTTCACTTTCTTCGGCTGAGTTGCACCCACTGGCATGTATGTGCCTTCCTGAAGAATACGAAGAAGTTTTACCTGCATTGACGGAGATGTATCCCCGATTTCATCCAGGAACAATGTACCGCCGTTCGTAACTTCGAATACACCTTTCTTATCTTTAATCGCACCTGTAAACGCACCTTTCACGTGACCGAAAAGTTCCGAATCAAGAAGGTTATCGTTAAACGCTGAACAGTTTACTGCCATGAAGACAGCATCTTTTCTTGGTGAATTATAGTGAATCGCTTTTGCCACCATTTCTTTACCAGTACCGTTCTCACCTTGAATCATGATTGTTGATTCAGAGTTCGCTACTTTTGAAAGAAGGTGATAAACCTGCTGCATCTTTTTCGATTTACCAATGAGGTTGTGGTAACGATATTTGTTACCAAGCTCAGAGTTAAGATCCATGATTCTTTCTTCACGCTTAGAAATCTCTGCGTGGAATGTCGCTACTTCGTCAGCTGCGATATAAACAAGCTCTTTCATCTCTGTATAGAAACGACCAGAGAACTTCTTCACTTTTCCTACTGCATTTTTTGCATCATCAACTGCGATCCCGCACTCGACCATTTTTTGTACAACAGCTTCAATCTCTTCAGTCGAAGTTGTGTCCTTGAAATATGGATAAGCGATAACAACACCGCTGAATTCATCATCAACCATGACTTTGTTTGCAAAGCCGTAAGTGCCAGGGAAAAACGCACTGAACTCATAGCTTTCGTCGTGTGATGAATTGAAGTGTTCGAATACTTTTTCTACATCCGATTCAAGCCAATCGTGACCGAACGAATGAGTCATTTGTAATTTTAAGAATGGAGACTTGAATGAATAGCTTGGATCCTGCATGAACTGCACGCGACCTTGTGTATCCACGTACAACAGATCGAGGCCGTACCAGTTACCAATAATCTTCTCAAGACTCTTAGTAGTATGTAGTTCCTTAATCGCTTTCCAATCAATCATGACGTTCTCCTGTAGTTCAAATGTTCAATCCATGAACATCAGCTTTAGTAATCGTCTGACTTATCGACACATTGTCGGATTTCTTGACAGGAGATTTGTAGAGTTGCGGATTTTGTTTACAATTTGCGGGTAGAGATCTGAAGGAATTCGTCAAAAGTTTGGAAAAACATTGGCTTATTCCACTCCTGAGGGCCTGTGTACTTTTTCAGGGTCGTTTTATCCGACGAAAACACATAGGTTTCAGGAACACGGGTTGTTCCATAAATATCACGGTGAGTGTTGCGATTATCCATCACCCAAAGAATCGATGCCTTCGGCAGAACCAGAGTCTTCAGGTGCTTTTCAATCTTCACTTTCTCATCGTTCACAGCGACCAGAAGAAACTTCACATTTGGTTGCCCTTCAAATCGCTTTATAAACGCTAACAGATCCGGGAGCTCAGCTTCACATGGACCACACCAAGTGCCCCAATAATGGACAACCAGGAGCCCTACAGGCCCATTGAAAATTGTGTGAGGATCAAATGGCTTCCCATCAAGTGTTTCAAACAACCCTTGTGGCATTTTCGCGAGAATAGCTTCTTGTTTACCCGTGAGTTGACTCTGGAGTGATTTCTTCTGATAGACCGAGTATCCGATCGTGGCAGCAATGATAGCGAGAATGACGATGATTCGATTTAGCATGATAAAAAAAAAGCCCACCGAAGTGGGCTTTAAATGATTAGTCTACGAAAGCAATGAATGCTTCTTTAGCACCGTCACCAAGACGACCTTCAGAAAGCTTCAAAATGCGAGTGTATCCACCTGGACGCTGCTTAAACTTAGGAGCAACGTTAGCGAATAGAGCTGATACAGCTTCTTTATTGTTAAGTTTTGTGAAAGCAAGACGACGGTTAGCAACCGTATCGTTCTTAGCTAGAGTCACAAGCTTCTCAACGAAAGGCTTGATAGCTTTTGCTTTGATCTCAGTTGTTCTGATTTTACCGTGGATGATTAATTCCATAGCAAGACCCTGAACAAGAGCTTTTCTGTGCTGAGGCTTAACGCCTAATTTGTATTTGTGATTACCGTGTCTCATAAAATTCCCCTAAATTAGAACGCTTCTTAATCAGCGTGCTGAACCTGTTTCATAATGTTGTCGACTTTCATACCAAGACCAAGTCCCATCGATGAAAGAATCTCTTTAATTTCGTTCAGAGATTTACGACCGAAGTTCTTAGTTCTAAGCATTTCGCCTTCTGTCTTAGAAACGAGCTCGTAGATATATTTAATGTTAGCATTCTGTAAACAGTTAGCTGAACGAACTGACAACTCAAGCTCAGAAACTGGCTTAAGAAGAGCTTCGTTAGCAACGCCACCAGAAGCTGCAGCCGCTGTAGGCTTAACTTCAGTAGGAGCGTCTTTATCTTCGAAGTTAAGGAATACAGAAAGTTGGTCACGAAGGATTTTTGCTGAAATAGCTACAGCATCAACCGGATCGATACCAGCGTTTGTCCAAACTTCTAGAGTTAGTTTATCGTAGTCAGTTCTCTTACCAACACGTGAGTTCGTCACAGTGTAGTTCACACGGTGAACTGGTGAGAAAAGAGTATCGATGTAGATCCAACCAACAGGTAGATCAAAAGCTTCTTTGTTATCAAGAGCTGTTACGTAACCTTTACCACGAGCAACTTTAAGCTCCATACGGATAGATCCGCCTGAAGAAACGTTAGCAATTACGTGTTCTGGGTTAAGAACTTTAACGTTAGCATTTTCATGGATATCAGAAGCTTTAACAGCGCCTTCATTGTTCTTTTCAAGAACAAGAGTCACTTCTTCTTTATCTGTGATTTTGAAACGAATTTCTTTTAAGTTAAGAATGATTTCTGAAACTTCTTCTTTGATGTTATTGATTGTGCCGAACTCATGGTCAACACCATCAACTTTAACAGCAACAATACCAGCACCCTGGAGTGAAGAAAGAAGAACTCTTCTTAGTGAGTTACCAAGAGTAAGACCATAGCCGCGCTCAAGTGGCTTAGCAGTGAACTTACCGTAGTTTGATTTAAGACCTTCAGTATCTACTTCTAAAGCAGCTGGACGGATCATGCCAGCCCAGTTTTTACTCATATAATTCATCAAAAACTCCTAATAGCTAACTAATGGACAAGAAAAACGCGGAAGAGATTAAACTCTTCTTCTCTTCGGAGCACGACAGCCGTTGTGAGGCATTGGGCTCATGTCAGCAACAGAAGTAATTCTGAGGCCAGCAGCTAGAAGAGCACGGATAGCGTTTTCACGACCAGCGCCTGGACCTTTAACTTTAACGTCTACAGAGTTAAGGCCGTGTTCAGCAGCTTTCTTAGCAGCTTCCTGAGAAGCAACCTGAGCAGCGAACGGAGTTGATTTCTTAGAACCACGGAAACCTAGGCCACCAGCTGAAGCCCAAACAACAGCGTTACCATCAGCATCGCTGATTGTTACGATTGTGTTATTGAACGAAGCGTGGATGTGACATACGCCGTGATTTAAATTTTTACGAACTTTCTTCTTACCGCCCTTATTAGCAGCAGCAGCGTTGTTCATACCAGAAGCTTTTTGAGCATTAGTTTGAGCCATATATTCCTACCTTAAATTATTTCATTGCCTTGATTGATTTCTTACCAGCGATTGCAACAGCAGGACCCTTACGAGTACGTGCATTTGTGTGCGTACGCTGACCACGACATGGAAGACCTTTACGGTGGCGGATACCACGGTAACAACCAAGATCTTTAAGACGCTTGATGTTTAGAGCTACTTCACGACGAAGGTCACCTTCAACTGTATATTCATCAAGAGCAGTACGAATCTGAAGAACTTCTTCTTCTGTGATGTCGTTAGAGCTCTTATCACCGCTGATTCCAACCGCAGCTAGAACGTCAGTAGCAACTTTAGGGCCTACGCCGTAAATAGCTCTGAGAGCGATGATCATTTTTTTATTTCTTGGTAAGTCTACACCTAATAAACGTGCCATATATTTCCCTTATCCTTGTTTCTGCTTATGCTTTGGATTTACTTTGCAAATTACGCGAAGAACGCCTTCACGCTTTACAACTTTACAGTCTTTACAGATTGGTTTTACCGATGAACGTACTTTCATAATTTAACCCTTGCTTCTAAAAATGATTCGACCTTTATCAAGGTCATATTTACTAATCTCAATCACTACTTTGTCGCCAGGTAGGATTTTGATAAAATTCATTCTCATCTTCCCACTGATATGTGCTAAAACCACATGTCCGTTGGGAAGTTTTACTCTAAAACGCGTGTTGGGTAAAAGTTCAAGAACTTCCCCTTCCACTTCAATTGTGTCAGTTGACTCAGCCATGCCCTTCCTAAAAAGTAAGTGACTATATATAAAATTAAAAACTATAAGACAAATATTTTAATACTGAAACGTCACACTTTTGACGAGATCTGATTATAGATCGCATCAATTGAACCTTCAGCATCCACTCTCATCAATCGTCCATGGTCTTGGTAGTACTTGAGGACAGGATCGACAGCGTCTTTAAACACTTTCAGGCGATTTGTGATCACCTCTTCCTTGTCATCCGCTCGTTGAACGAGATCGGTACTTCCGCACACGTCGCATACGCCTGTTACCTTAGGCATTTTTGAGATGAGGTTATATATAGCACCACAGTTCTTACATGTCCTGCGGTTTGTCAATCTTGCGATCAACTTCGCCATATCTAATTCAAAATAAACCGCCAAAGACGGTGAACCTTTAAGAACTTCCTTATCTAGAGTCTCAGCCTGAGCGAGATTCCGAGGATAGCCATCAAAGATATATTGAGACTGAGTCAGGTTAATATTGGCCTGAAGCAATCTGATAACTAAATCATCTGAAACAAGTTTGCCTTCATCCATGACCTTTTTAACTTCAAGGCCAAGGGCAGATTGCTTTGCAATCTCTGAACGAAGAAGGTCGCCAGTAGAGATGTGTTTAAACCCTCTATCCGAAACGAGCTTGCTCGCTTGAGTTCCTTTACCGGAACCCGGGGCTCCTATGAAAATCAGATGCGATTTCATTAGAACCTTTTAACACCAGAGTATTTGCCTTTAACTTTGTATGCCGTATCAAGGCGCTGCGAAATCATGAAACCTTCAGCTTGTGCCATAGTGTCGATTGCAACACCCACAAGGATTAGGAGAGATGTTCCACCAAAGTAGAAAGGAACTTTAGCGTAGTTGAACAAGATAGCTGGCATGATACAAATCGCAGCTACATAAATCGCACCAACAAGAGTCAGGCGAGAAATAACTTGGTTAAGGAAGTCAGCCGTCTGGTCACCTGGACGAATTCCTGGAATGAATCCACCGTTCTTCTTAAGCGACTCAGAAACATCATCAGTCTTGAACTGAATAGTTGAATAGAAGTACGCAAAGAAAACGATAAGCCCGATGAACACACAGTTATAAAGCATTTTCCCAGGGTAGAACAATTGCTCGATATTCGAGAAATAAACCTTCGCAGGTGAATCAGCAGGAATAAACTGAGAAATCGTAGTCGGGAAACCTAATAGTGCACTTGCAAAGATCGGAGGCATAACACCCGAGATGTTTACCTTGATCGGAAGGTGAGATGATTGACCACCGAATACACGGTTGTTCACAACTCTTTTAGCGTACTGAACTGGAACTTTTCTGAAAGCTCTTTCAACAAAGATGATGAACCAGAACGATACAAGCATAATTCCAAGAATGATGATGAGGTTAACAATGCTCATCTCGCCATTCTGAAGAAGATTGAATGTGTCACGGATACCGCTTGGGATACCAGCTGCGATACCAGCAAAGATAATAAGAGAAATACCGTTACCGATACCTCTTTCAGTAATCTGTTCTCCGAGCCACATCACAAACATTGTACCAGCCGTTAAGCTAATGACAGTAAGGAGACGGAAGCTCATGCCCGGGTCAATAACCACAGGAAGACCATTTGGAGATTTAATGTTCTCAAGACCTACAGCTAAGCCGTAACCCTGGAAGAAACACAGAAGCACAGTCGCATAACGAGTGTACTGAGAAATTTTCTTGTGACCGTCAGGCTCTTTTTGAAGTTCGCCAAGAGCTGGGATCGAATAAGAAAGGAGTGAGAAGATGATCGAAGATGTGATGTAAGGCATGATCCCTAGTGCAAGCACTGAGAACCTTTCTAAAGCACCACCCGAGAATGTATTGAATACGCTGAAAAGCGATCCCTTCATCCCGTCAAAGAATGAAGAAAGAGCAGCCCCATCAACTCCCGGTGTCGGGACCTGTGTGGCTACTCGATAAATTCCAAGCATTAAAATAGTAAAGAAAACTCGTTTTTTAAGCTCTTCGAGCTTCGAAACATTCGATGACATCCCTGTATTCCTTAATTAGCGCTTAGGCATTCTCAACTTTGCCGCCAGCTTTTTTGATCAATTCTAAAGCTTTAGCAGAGAACTTTTCAATGCCTTTAAACGTAAGAGCCTTATTAAATTCGCCTTTAGCCAAGATTTTGAGTGGCATAGACTTATTAATACCGCTTAGGAAGCCTTTATCGATCAAAGTTTCACGAGTAACAACTTCAGTTGTGAACTTCTCAGCAAGTTTTTCAAGGTTAAGTACTGCGTACTCAGTTTTGAAAGCAGCGTTAGAGAAACCGACTTTTGGTAGACGTCTGTAAAGAGGCATCTGACCACCCTCGAAACCGATGCGGATACCGCCACCAGAACGAGCTTTTTGACCCTTGTGACCTTTACCAGCTTGAGTACCTTGACCAGAACCCTGACCACGGCCGATACGCTTAGTATTCTTATGGGCGCCCTTTGGGCTTTTTAGTGTTTTAAGAGTTAACATTTTAAACCTCTAATTATTTAACGATCTCGAGCCACTGAATCATAGCTTTGATCATGCCACGAACAGCTGGAGTATTCTCAAGTGTTTTAGTGTGGTTGATTCTTCTAAGACCTAGGCCGCGAACTGTTGCTTTTTGCTTCTCAGTACAAGCGATTGTGCTTCTGATTAGCTTTACTGTAATTTGCTTGTTGCTCATAAAATCACCTTAAGCTTTTGTAGCTTTAGCCTTCATACGAAGACCTTTAGTGTTTACACCGCGAACTGTTGCCACTTCATCAAGTGAACGAAGGTTCTTAAGTGCTTTGAAAGTTGCTTTAACGATGTTGTGTGGGTTTGATCCACGAACAGACTTAGTAAGTACGTTCTTAACACCAGCAAGCTCAAGGATTGAACGACAAGCACCCGCTGCTTTAATACCTGTACCATCACCAGCTGGCTTGAGAAGAACTTCTCCAGCGCCGAATAGGCCAAGTACTTCGTGAGGGATAGTACCGTTCTCAATAGATACTTTGATCATACGCTTAGAAGCTTTCATACCAGCCTTACGGATAGCATCTGGAACTTCTTTTGCTTTACCAAGACCGTAGCCAACTTTACCGTTCTTATCGCCAACAACAATTGGTGCTGCGAATGAGAAACGACGACCACCTTTAACTACTTTAGCAACGCGATTTACAGCTACAACTCTTTCTTCAAGATCAGGGTTTAAACCGTCTTGAGCAGCTGGCTTCTTTTCAGCGCGAGGTGCACGAGCTGGACGCTTGCCACCTTTCTTATTTTCTTTACCTTCAGATTCGTTTTCTACTTCGTTGTTATTTTCTTCGCTCATAAAGTCCCCTAATTAAATTTGGATACCGTTTTCACGGATAGAGTCAGCAAGTGCTTTAATCACACCTGTATACTGTTTTCCGCTTCTATCAAAAACGGCTTTGCTTAGGTTGTTCTTTTTGAGCGTAGCTGCCACTTCAGCACCAACTTTCTTAGCGCCTTCTGCATTACAGCTGCTTGCAACCTTAGTTTTTCCGTAAGTTTGAACAGAGAACAATGTAACTGATTTAACATCGTCAATGATCTGAACGCGAAGGTGCTTGTTTGACTTAGTTACAGCCAAACGAGGCTTCTCACCTGAACCAACAACCTTTTTACGGATTGCAAGTTTACGGCGGTATTCTTTTGCTTTCGTCTCATTTTTGATTTTTGAAATATTCTTTCTCATAATTCACCTATTATTTTTTAGCACCAGTTTTACCGGCTTTTCTGATGATAGTTTCATCAGTGTACTTCAATCCCTTACCCTTATATGGTTCAGGCTCTCTGTACGAGCGGACTTGAGCAGCTACGAAGCCAACAAGTTCTTTATCAGAACCGTGGAATTCGATCACGTTCTTAACTACTTTAGCTTCGATCCCTTTAGGGAGCTTGTAATCAATAGAGTGAGAATAACCAAGGTTAAGAGTTAGAGTGCTACCAGAAACAGCAGCCTTGTAACCTACACCGTTGAACTCAAGAGATTTTACGAAACCAGTTGTTACACCAGTAACCATGTTACCAAGGAGCGTTCTAGACATACCCCAAAGCGCGCGAGCAGTTGTAGACTCGTTAGCTGGAAGTACGTTGATTGCTTTATCACCTTTCTCAATTTTCACTTCTTTGTGAAAAGTATAAGAAAGCTGACCCTTAGGGCCTTTAACGTCAACGGTATTACCGCTAACTTTAACTTCTACTTTATCAGGAATGCCTACAGGCTTTTTTCCAATACGTGACATAAGTCGCTCCGATTACCAAATGTTACAAATAATTTCGCCACCAAGCTTTAACGAGGCTGCTTTGCGAGAAGAAATAATTCCCGCAGAAGTGGAAACAATTGAAACACCAAGTCCTGAGAGAACTCGAGGCATTTCAGTATAGCCTTTATAAATTCTTAATCCCGGCGAAGAGACTCTTTTAATACCAACAATAGCGCCTTCTTTAAGACCAACTTTGATCACGATTTCAGAAGGAGACTTTGCAGCGATTTTGAAAGACTTGATGTAGCCTTCTTCTTTTAATACGCGGCAAATATTCGCTTTCATTTTGCTTGCTGGAATTTCTACTTTATCCAAGCCAGCTTTATTAGCGTTACGAATTCTTGTTAATAGATCTGCAATAGGGTCAGTCATCATAAAATTTTGCTCCTTACCAGCTGGCTTTAGTCACACCAGGGATGAGACCATTATTTGCGAGGTCACGAAACTTACTACGTCCAAGTTTGAAATCGCGGAATACACCACGTGGACGACCAGTTAGTTCACAACGGTTACGTACGCGATTTGGATTTCCATTTCGCGGAAGTTTCTGAAGTTTAGCGCGAGCTGCATCTCTTTCTTCATCAGAAAGTTTCATATCAACAGCTTTAGCTCTAAGAAGAGCAGCCTTTGGGCCGTTTTTCTTAGCTAGTTTTTCTCTTTTCTTATTTTTAATAACAGCACTTAGTCTTGCCATAATTCCCTCTTACTTCTCTCTGAAAGGCATGCCGAAAAGCTTAAGCATTTCGCGGCCTTCTTCGTTGTTAGTAGCAGTCGTAACAAAGCTGATACCCATACCACGGATTTTATCGATTTTATCGTAGTCGATTTCCGGGAAGATAATCTGCTCTTTTAGACCCATGGTATAGTTACCTTTACCATCGAAACCCTTTGGTGAAAGACCACGAAAGTCTTTTACGCGTGGGAGAGAAAGGTTGATCAAACGATCAAGGAACTCGTACATCTGGTCGCCACGTAGAGTAACGAAAGCACCTAGAGCCTGGTCCTGACGAAGTTTGAATGAAGCGATTGATTTCTTAGCGCGAGCAACTACAGGTTTTTGACCTGTGATTGCACCAAGTTCAGCAACAATGCTATCAACGATTTTACCGTTCGAAACTGCATCACGAGTAACACAGTTAACGATGATTTTTTCTAATTTAGGAATCTGATGAACGTTCGCATATTTGAACTTTTCATTCAGCTTCTTTTTTACCTCTGATTCATACAGAGCTTTTAAACGTGCCATATGTTTCCCTCAGCTTACTTAAGTTCGGATTTGCTTTTGGCAGCAACTCGTACGTTTTTGCCATCAACTTTTTTAACTGCAACTCTTGTTGGTTTTCCTGATTTAGGATCCAATGGAGCTACGTTACTGATATGGATGGCTTTTTCCATATCCACAATTCCGCCTTGCTGGTTAGCTTGATTTGGCTTGATTGCTTTTTTAACTACGTTTACACCTTCAACAACTACTCGATTAGTCTTGAAGTTGATTGACTTGATCTTGCCCTGTTTGCCTTTATCTTTTCCGGCAAGGACTTGAACAGTGTCGTTCACTTTCAGCTTTTGCATTTTTTCTCCTTACACGCTGATTAGAGCACTTCGTGAGCTAGAGAACAGATCTTCGAAAAGTTCTTGTTTCTCAATTCTCTTGCGACTGGCCCGAAAATACGTGTACCTACTGGTTCATTATTTGCTGCAATAATGACCACGCTGTTTGTATCAAAATTAATATATGAACCGTCTTCGCGTCTTACTGGATAAACAGTACGAACGATAACAGCTTTTTTAACGTCACCTTTCTTAACTTTACCGCCAGAAATTGCTTGCTGAACGGCTACGACGATAACGTCGCCTACATTTGCACTCATATGCTTAGAACCGCCGAGTACTTTAATACACTGAACAGTTTTTGCGCCTGAGTTATCGGCTACATCTAGAATCGATTGTTGCTGGATCATATTTACTCCACTACTTCTGAATCGAAACTAGTTCCCATCTCTTTAACTTAGAGTAGGGCTTAGATTCGATGATCGTAACTGATTGACCAACTGAAGCTTGTTCTTTTTCATCATGAACATGGTACTTCTTAGAAGTCGTTACGAATTTGTTATACTTAGGGTGCATAGTTTTTCTTTCAACTTTAACAACGATTGTTTTCGATGTTTTGTCGCTTACAACTTCACCAGTAAGTGTTCTTTTAAATGTTGTGCTCATAATTCACCCGTCTTATTTTTTAGCGTTTTTAACTGTTAAGAGACGGGCAATATCTTTCTTAATCTGTTTCACAGTGTGTGGCTTATCAGAGCCAGTAGTGAACTTTGTGAACTTATTGTTAAATAGTTCAGACTTAAGAGTTGCAACCTTCTCGTTCAATTCTTTTGCGCTAAGTTTGGAAATTTCGCTGGTTTTTAACATAACTACCTCTACTAATCCAGTTTATTCAGCAGCAGACGCTGGAGCAGCTTCCGCTGTTGCCATATCTGCCTTAGAAACGATTTTCGTTCTAACTGGAAGTTTATAAATTGCTAATCTAAGAGCAGCCTGAGCTGTAGCTTTATCAACGCCACCGATTTCGAAAAGAATACGGCCTGGCTTAACTACTGCTACCCACTCCTCAGGAGATCCCTTACCTTTACCCATACGGACTTCCGCTGGCTTCTTAGATAGAGATTTATCTGGGAAGATTTTGATCCACATCTGACCACCACGTTTTGTTTCACGTGAAATAGCGATACGGGCTGCTTCGATCTGACGGTTTGTAATGAAACCGCAAGTTGTTGCTTGAAGACCAAACTCACCGAAAGTGAGAGTGTTGCCCGAGTTGGCAGCACCAGTCATACGACCTTTTTGCATCTTTCTATGTTTTACTCGTTTAGGACTTAACATATAATACCTCTAAGTATCTAAAATTATTTGTAGATCTCGCCTTTATAAACCCATACTTTAACACCGATGATGCCGTATGTAGTCTTAGCTTGAGCTGTGTTGTAATCGATATCAGCACGAAGTGTATGAAGAGGAACTTTCTTCTCTGCATAACCTTCAGTACGTGCGATTTCAGCACCACCAAGACGGCCAGAACACTTGATCTTGATTCCCTTAACGCCAGAGCGGAAAGCAGATGTCATAACTTTTTTCATCGCGCGACGGAAAGCCACACGTTTCTCAAGTTGTTGAGCAATGTTTTCAGCGATTAGCTTAGCTTCAGAATCCGGACGTTTTACTTCCGCAATATTGAAAAACAAAGGGCAGTTGGTAATTTTTTTAAGGTCATTACGGATTTTTTCGATCCCTGTGCCTTTTTTACCAATCGCTACACCTGGCTTAGCAGAGTAAACAGTTACTTTTACTTGGTCTGCTGTACGAGTGATTTCAGTTTTAGCAATAGCAGCTTGAGATAGCTCAGTATCAATATAGTTACGGATAGCTAGATCTTGCTGGAAGATATCTGCGTAATTGTTTTTTACATACCAGTTTGAGTGCCACGTCTTAATGTAGCCAAGTCTGAAACCGTATGGATTTACTTTTTGTCCCATTTGAGTCGTTCCTTTGGATTAAGCTTCTTTAAGCGAAAGAGTAATATAAGATGATTTCTTGCTAATGCGATAAGCACGGCCTTGAGCACGTGGCATGATTCGCTTAAGAGCAGGACCTTCATCAACTTTCACTGTCTCAATGATCAGATTATCTAAGTCATATTTCTTAGAATCTGCAGCAATCGCTAGACCGCTATTGATCAGCTTAGTAACGACAATTGCCGTTTCTTTCTTTTCACAAAAACGAAGAATCTTGAGGGCTTCTTCAACTTTTTTTCTTCTGATAAGGTCGACAACTTGTCTAACCTTACGAGCAGAAGTACCGACATTATTGTTTTTTACAGTAATCATTGTTTACCTCTTACTTGTCGCCGCCGGCTTTCTTATCGCCAGCGCCGTGACCGTTGAAGGTACGAGTTAAAGCGAATTCGCCAAACTTGTGCCCAACCATGTTATCAGTCACGTAAACTGGAATAAATTTCTTACCGTTGTGAACAGCAAAAGTTAAACCAATGAACTCTGGTGTAATCGTAGAACGACGTGACCAGGTCTTGATGACTGTATTACCTTTAGTATTTTTCTTGGCCTCAGTAGCTTTTTTGTAGAGGTAACTATCTACAAACGGACCTTTTTTAATTGAACGTGCCATTATTTACCCCTATTACTTTCTTCTCTTAACGATGAACTGGTTAGTACGCTTATTCTTTCTCGTCTTGAATCCACGAGTCTGAAGACCCCAAGGTGTAACCGGGTGACGACCACCAGATGTACGACCTTCACCACCACCGTGTGGGTGATCGATAGGGTTCATTACCACACCACGTACCGTAGGACGGATACCGCGGTGACGGTTAGTACCAGCTTTACCAGTGTTAGCAAGTTCGTGCTCGATCTTACCAACTTGACCGATAGTAGCTCGGCAATCAGACTTCACTTTTCTCACTTCCCCTGAAGGAAGACGAAGAAGAGCGTATTCACCTTCTTTAGCCATAAGCTGAGCGTAAGCTCCTGCTGAACGAGCCATCTGGCCGCCGCGCTTAGGGTTAAGTTCTACGTTGTGAACGAGAGTACCAACTGGGATATCTTTGAGGAGTTTTGAGTTTCCTGCTTTGATATCTGCGTTGTCAGAAGAGATAACAACATCACCAACTTTAAGACCAACTGGTGCGATGATGTATGCTTTAACACCGTCTGCGTAAATTACGAGAGCGATGTTACAAGTTCTGTTTGGATCGTGCTCGATCGTCTTAACAGTTGCTGGGATATCAAGCTTGTTACGTTTGAAATCGATCAAACGATATTTTTGCTTAACACCGCCACCGTGGTGACGAACAGTGATAACACCTGAAGAGTTACGACCTGCGTTTTTCTTAAGTGGAGCCAAGAGAGATTTCTCAGGAGCTACACCTTTTGTAATATCTCCAGTCACAACAACTTTCTCACGCTGAGAAGGTGTAATTGGACGGAATTTTTTTAAAGTTGCCATACTTTTAACCTTTTACCTTAAATGCCCTTGAAGAATTCAATCTTCTGGCCGTCTTGGAGTTGAACATAAGCTTTCTTAGAAGCTGACGACTTCTTGTGACCACGACCCGCACGCTTTGTCTTCCCAGGAAGAACAGAAGTGCGAACGCTAACAACTTTCACATCGAAGAACTTCTCTACAGCGCTCTTGATTTGGTTTTTGTTAGCTTTCGTGTTCACTACGAAAGCGTAGCGATTGAAAGTTTCAGTCTCTTTAGACGTTTTTTCAGTTAATAGTGGTTTAATTAATACGTTTTCTAAACCTAACATCTTACACCAGCCTTCCGATTAATTTTTCGAAAGCAGCTTTCTCGATCACTAGGTTTTCAAATTTAACAGCTTCGTAAACGCTGAAACCATCAACCGGTGCGTATTTTGCTTTCTCAAGGTTACCAACTGCGCGTGATACTTTTTCATTAACTTCAGCTGTAATTACTAGAGCTGGAAGAAGGTTTCTTTCAGAAAGAACCTTGAACATATCTTTCGTCTTACCAGTAGATTCTAATTTTTCTACGATATGGAGTTTGCCAGCCTGGTGTTTGTCAGCAAGAACAGAAGAGATAGCTACTAGCATAGTCTTCTTGTTAACTTTCTGCTCGTATGAACGAGGCTGAGGACCAAACACTGTACCGCCTCCAGGCATAAGAGGTGAACGAGTAGAACCCTGACGAGCGTTACCAGTACCTTTTTGCTTGAACGGCTTCTTACCACCACCAGAAACTAGAGCTTTAGTTTTAGTAGCTGCTGTACCTTGACGGCGACCAGCAAGAGTAGCTTTTACTACTTGGTGAACTACAGTTCCGTTGATTGCTTCTACAGAGAAGTCAACGTTGGCCTTCACAGAGCCAGACTTTTCGAATTTTGTATTTAATACTGCTAATTCAGTTGTCATAATTACCTACCTTACGCTTTCTTAACAGATTTCATGATTTTCACGAATCCGTTCTTTGAGCCAGGAATAGAACCTTTAACTAGCATGTAACCAGCTTCAAGATTAACTTCTACTACTTGGACGTTTTGTACTGTTGAAGTCTCAACACCAAGGTGACCAGGCATTTTCTTATTAGCGAATACACGTGCTGGAGTAGCACGACATCCGATAGAACCTGGACGACGGTGGAAGTGAGAACCGTGAGCAGCTGGACCACCCTGGAAGTTGTAACGTTTCATAACACCAGCGAAACCTTTACCTTTAGAAGGTCCAGTAACGTCGATGTAAGTTGCAACAGGGAATTGATCTAAAGAAGCTTCTTTACCAAGAGCATCTGCTGATACTTCTGGAACAGGGATTTCTGAAAGTTCAGAAAACGACTGAGCAATGTTTGCTTTCTTGAGATGGCCTTTAGCTGGAGAAGTAATAAGAGATTCACGCTTTTCGTTGTAAGCAACTTGATAAGCAGTGTAACCGTCTTTTTCTACAGTTTTGACTTGAGAAATAACGTTCGGAATTAGTTTAACTACAGTGACTGGAACGTGGTTACCGTTCTGATCAAAGATTCTGGTCATGCCAGCTTTAATTCCGTAAAAAGCAGGCAGACTAATTTTAGCGTCTGACATTCGCCCTCCACAGCATCACCCTCTCTCAGGGATGCATTCATGGTTAATAATATGAACTAAACAAATAAAAAGCGTTGAAGCTTTATATTAGTATTTGATTTCTACGTCAACACCCGCAGACAAATCGAGCTTCATTAGAGAATCAACAGTCTGTTGAGTAGGCTCAACGATGTCGATAAGTCTCTTGTGAGTGCGCATTTCGAACTGCTCACGCGATTTTTTATCGATGTGAGGTGAACGAAGTACCGTGTAACGGTTGATTTCTGTAGGAAGAGGGATCGGTCCAGCGACGCGAGCACCTGTATTTTTAGCTGTTTGAACAATCTCTTGAACCGAAGCATCAAGAATATTGTAGTCATAAGCACGAAGCTTAATTCTCAGTTTATTAGTCTTCATTGGATCTCCAAAAAAATTTTTTTAGCAAAATAGAAAAGAAAGGGGCCTTTGTAAAGCCCCTTCCGTTACTTTTTTGACATATTAAGCAATAATATCAGAAACAGTACCAGCACCGATCGTACGACCACCCTCACGGATAGCGAAACGAAGACCTT
>JBEIQF010000299.1:0-4279 GCA_040376635.1 Halobacteriovoraceae bacterium | reverse complement strand
GTTGATCTCTGAGAGTCCTTCAAAGAAAAAGCCCTTAAGGTTGGCCGACAAGATAATCTTATTTTGCATAGAGTATCTCCCTCCTGTCTTATTTTATCATAGCCTGAAAGCCTGACTTAATTGTCCCCGGAATTTTTTGCCCCTTTCCTTAAAACCGTGAAATAATAGGTCTATGTTGAGACTTAGACTATTGTTCGCGATCATTATTCTAATACTTGCCCTTCCCTTTTGGCGATTCATCGACATGATTGCCATTGCCTCGCCATTTGAGTGGCTCTTAACTTTCGCGATGTTTATCTGGGCGGGAATCTTTATTGCTATCCCTCTCAAATTAATAAAGCAGAAGATAAAAGTTTGGATGCTTTTTCTTATCATGTTCGGAGTAGCTGGACTTTCTTATTTGTCCTCGCCACTCTCAAAAATGGCCACCGAGAACCCAACCTTCAATCACTGTGGGCAGATGACATACACGGGGATGATTTATCCGGCTGCAAAACTTCTAACTGATGCCTATCGCGATGATCTTGAAGCAAGAAATCAAATGTGCTGGATCCGAAAAATGATTACCAGAGTGCCTGAGAAATATGAACTTGGACCTTATATTAAGATCGTTCACGATAAACTCATGAAGCCTGAGATAAAGTATCGTGCAGCTCTTCCACTGATAGCGGTGTTGATGTTAAAAATCAATTTCGGAAGTAATGAAGCAAATGCCCCTCTGAATGTATATGACTCACTCCATTTCTGGGTTGATCAATATACAGAAGAAATCAGTTCCCGAGATTATAAGCCATGGAACTGGCCGCATTCGAGTTATATAAAATTTGAATATGGTTTAGTGGAAAAGAACTGGCAGTCTCTCATCGACTCAATCGTTGTAGAAAAATAATCTACAACGAACTTCGGATTGCCGCGATCGTTTGCTTGATAGAGATTTCTTTTGAGGGAGCTACAAAGATTGTATCATCCCCTGCAATAGTTCCTAAAATCCCAGCAGGTTTATTGATATCAAGTTGTCTGGCAACTAGAGATGCAGAGCCCGGAGTTGTCTGGATAACAATCAAAGAATCGTTATGAGTGATACCCAGAATTAAATCAGTCATGGATTGCGCCAGAAAACTTGTTTCGTTCGCTGTATCTGAAAGTCTGTAAGTCGTGCGCCCCTTATTATCTGTCCCTTTTATTGATCCAAGTTTCTTCAGATCACGTGAGATCGTAGATTGGTTGACGTCGAATCCTTTCGCTTCAAGCATTTCCCGAATCTCTTCCTGGGTTGAATTCTTACCAGACTCGAGGATTTTTTTTAGAACGTTTAACCTTTCTGAGACGGAAGGGGCCATAACCTATTTACCTTAATAACTCCCACAAGAGAGCTTTTTGAACATGAAGTCGGTTCTCAGCTTGCTGGTAGATAAAAGACCTTTCATGATCGGCCATTTCTGAGCTGATTTCCTGGTCTCTTACCATCGGCATACAGTGCATTACAATTGCCTGAGGAGCTGCTTGAGAATACAGTTTAGCATTTATCTGATAACCAGAAAATGCATTAATTCTGTCTTCATTTTCCTTCTCAAAACCCATGCTTGTCCAAACATCCGTATAAACAGCATTACTGTTTTTAACGGCTTCCGCGGGATTCTTAAAGGCCTTGATTGAACCAGTGACATTTTTACGCATCATGCACCATTCAACTAATTTCCCATCGGGAGCATAAGAATCTGGTGTGCAGTAATGAAGATGGATACCGGCGAGTGGAGCAAGAATCATCAAAGAGTGAAGGACATTATTACCGTCACCAATATAAGTCAGAACTAAACCTTCAGTAGAGCCGAAGGCCTGTTTGATTGTCAGAATATCTGCAAGAGACTGACACGGATGATGCTCATCCGTAAGCCCGTTAATGACGGGAACTTTTGATTGAGACACAAATTTCTCAAGACTATCATGACCGTGAGTTCTGATCATAATTCCATGAACGTATCTTGAAATGACTCCTGCAAGATCTTCAGGCTCTTCATGCTTACGAAGATTGGCAGGAGATTCTATAACGGTTCCACCAAGTTCATTCATGGCAATCGTAAAGCTCATTCTTGTTCTAAGCGAGGGCTTGTCGAATAACAAAGCGAGTGTCTTGCCTTTCAGATCATCACGTAAAACACCTTTTTCTCTCTCCTGCTTGAAAGTTTCAGCAAGTACTAAGAGATTATTCAGTCCTTCACTTGTGATTTCTTTTCCATCAAGAAAGTGATTATTTAATTGCGACATTTTGATTCTCCTTCATGCTGAGAATTTGATCCAGGCGGCTCATCGCTACACATAATGTGCCACCGAATCTTGTTTCGATTAGTTCATGCAACTCAAGAGCATGAGTAACACAAACCTTTTTCACACCATACTCAAGGGCATTCACAATTGTTCGGGATTTCGCCAGCATTCCACCAGTCACACCACCCTTTTCCATTAGAATTTTAATTTGGGCGAGCGTGAGTGAATCATAGGGAAGCTCATTCACATCCAGTATTCCTCGTTGATCAGTTGCATAGATCAAAACTTTCGAATTAATTTTTACAGCAAGAGCAGAAGCTCCCCAATCTGCATTGATGTTGTAACTAATACCTTCCTGATCAACTCCAATCGGAGCAACTACTGGGACAAAACCCATAAGAAGTGCATCTTCTACTGAATGAGAATTAACGTTTACGATCTCACCAACTAGTCCAAGATTTGAATTCATGGGTTTGCATGAAAACATTTCCTGATAGTTTCCCGGAATTCCCATCGGCTTGAGACCGTAGTTCTCTAAAACCTCACAAATCATATGATTGACTTCGCCAAGAGCGCCTTCAATCACAGAGATCATTTCATGAGTCGTAATTCTTTGACCTTCATGAAACGTCCACGATATTTCTTTTTCAGTCAGTCGTTTATTAATCATCGGCCCACCACCGTGGACAACGACGACCTGCTCCCCTTGCTCTTTCAAAAGCAAAACTGCCTTAGCAAGATTCTCAACGGCCGCAGGATTTACAAGAGCTGCCCCACCAATTTTAATTACCCAAGGCTTCATCTAGTTGTACTCCGCATTGATATCAACGTATTTTTTAGAGAAATCACATCCCCATGCTTTCACAACAGGGTTCTCCGTTGTCTCCGGAAAGAGAATTTCAACCAGGACAGTATCTGTACGTAGAAGACCACGGACCTTATCGCGATCAAACTGCACAGGTGCACCGGCCTTGAAAATTTCCTCACCCTGAAGTTTAAGTGTCATTTGATTCAATTCAGATGAAGGGATTCCTTCCGCACCTAAACGAGCAAGAATTCTTCCCCAGTTTGGATCTTCACCATGAATCGCACATTTGAAGAGAGGGCTAACAGTGAGACCACGAGCTGCTTTTCTGGCGAGCTGAAGATCTTTTGCCCCGTGAAGATTAATTTCAATTAGTTTGGTAGCGCCTTCACCATCACGAGCAATCGCCTGAGCAAGCACCTGACAGATTTCAGTTACTGTTTTCTGGAATACTAAAAAGTCTTCTTCCGTTGTGAGCTCAACACCAGTCGCACCATTCGCAAGAAAGAAAGCGCAGTCATTTGTTGAAGTGTCGCCATCAACGCTCACCATGTTGAATGACTGATCAACAGCAGTTTTAAGAAAAGTATGAGATGCCTGCATGTCAACTTTTGCATCCGTTAGAATATAACCAAGCATCGTGGCCATATTTGGATGGATCATTCCCGATCCCTTAGCAATACCGGTGATCGTAACTTCGCCGTTAGAAAGTTTCAGCTGAGTTGAAACAGTCTTAGGAACAAGATCAGTTGTTAAAATTGCGTTCGCAAAATGTTCAGCTGTATTAGTAACTCTCGCTGCTAATTCTGGAAGCGATTTATTGATGAGCTCAAGGTTAAGCTGCACGCCGATCATTCCAGTTGAAGCAACCAGGATCTCTTCAGGTGCACATTTAATGACATCAGCGCACGCTTTTACCATGAGGTAATTGTTCGCAATCCCTTCTTCACCAGTTGCCGCATTCGCCTGACCTGAATTCGTAAGAATTGCGCGAATCTTATTTGAAGGAACCAGTTTTTGTGACCACATAATAGGAGCTGCCTTAGCTTCATTCTGAGTGAAAACTCCTGCAGCAACCATATCAACATAAGAAATGATCAAACCAACATCCGGTCGGTATTTTCTGACTCCAGAGTTCATGCCTCCGGCGTAAAAACCTTTAGGAAGTGGAGTTTTGGCAATGCCTGGTCCTAGTTTCATATGATGGCC
>JBEIQF010000421.1:0-2749 GCA_040376635.1 Halobacteriovoraceae bacterium | reverse complement strand
CTTTTAGTACTCAACTAACCACGAGGAACAAATGAAATTCATCAAATCGTCTCTTCCGTTTTTGTCTGCATGTCTCTTGTTCGCGGCCTGTTCTGAATCCGGATCTAATATGAATGGATCGGGTGTTTCACAGAATGAAACTGTTCAGGCGGACGGTTCTAACGTCAATGGTATTTACGTGGGTCCACTGTGGCCTGTGAACTACAATCTTCACTTCAAAACTCTCGGTATGGCGGGTGTGAAGCGCGAAGGTGATATGTTCGAGGCGATGGTGAACATGAAGTATGCTCCAAAAGGAACGACTTTAAGACCTGCGATCTATACAGCGAGGCGCTGCCCTACGATTAAAGACGATCTGAACAAGGATGCCTACATTGATATCCTCGAAGCACGTCTTGCCATTGGGAAAATTACTATTCCTTTCGACAGTGACCTCGATCAACAGACAAGTGGTTCATACAGCTCATCTGATGTGACAGGTAAGTATTCTTATCATCAGTCAGGAAGTTTTGACCGAATGTTCGCTGATTTGAAAGAACCTGATTCAGATCCATCAGATCAGATGGTGAAGCTTGGTGAGGAAGAAGGACTGACTTTCCCGGGCAGAATTGTGATTCTTCAGGGTCTTGATGAAAAAGTGCCTTTACCTGATTCAGTTGCAACAACTGACGGTCAAAGTAAACATCAGTCTATTCCAGTAGCGTGTGCTGTACTCTGGAAAGTGAAAGAAATGCCGGAAGAACTAAAACCGGTCGCCACTCCATAATTTAAGTCCTCCGGAGTATGATGATGTCCGAAAACCGCTAGTCTACTCCGGAGCGTCTCCCTATACTGTCCTCATGAAAGAGGACGATTATAAGAAGATCATTTTAAGGCGTGATCCCCGCTTTGACGGGAGATTCTACTTTGGCGTGAAAACGACCATGATCTACTGCCGTCCTGTCTGTCCCGCAAAACCCAAACCCGAAAACATGGTGTTCTTTAAAAGTCAGAGCGAAGCTGAGGCGAAAGGCTATCGACCTTGTAAGCGCTGCTACTCTGATATCGCTCCCGGAAGTAAAATTCTCGAAGGAACGGCCAAATCCATCTGGCGAGCGCTGCAAATTATCGATGAAACTCCCGGTGAAGACCTTTCGGTTGAAAATCTCGCTGATAAATTAGGAATGACTGACCGTCACCTGCGTCGGCTTTTTGACGATCACCTGGGTGCCTCTCCGATTGAGATCATGATTACGCGAAAACTTCATCTCGCCCGCCAGTTAATCAGTGAAACCGAACTTTCTATTTCTGATATTGCCCTTTCCGTGGGATTTCGCTCCATCCGCCGGTTCAATGAAGCCTTTAAGAGTCTGTATCACGCTCCTCCGACTGAATACAGAAAGGGAAAAATCAAAACTGATCCGGAAATCCTGCGCCTGAATGTCATGGTGAGAACTCCCTATGACTGGAAAACGATGATGGCGTTTCTGGATCGCCATACGACTTTCGGCGTGGAACTTGTGGAAAACGACACTTATATCCGATTTATCGGTGAAGGGTCTGTGACTGTGAGTTATTCCGGTGACGGAAGACTTGAGCTCTCGCTTGAGAAGATTCCCATGAAAGACATCAAGAATGTCGTGAACAGGATCAAAAATCTCTTTGATGTGAACCATACACCGGATTTATTGCCTGCTAAATCAAAAGGCATCCGGATACCCGGCGCATTTGATGATTTTGAAACTGCTGTCTCCATTATTATCGGCCAGCTCATTTCAACATCGCAGGCAAAAGCGAAAATCAAAACCCTGATGGAAACTTTCGGAATGAATCCGGAAGTTCTCTCTACGGCCGAAATCGAAAAAATCGGTATGACAAAAGTGAAAGCAGGAGCGATCCGCGAACTGTCGCGCTTGTATCTTGCCGGTGAATTAAATCTTTCCCGATCATCAGATCTGGAATCAACCCGTAAAAAACTTCTCTCCATCAAAGGGATAGGTCCCTGGACGGTTGAGATGATTGCGATGAGATGCCTTGGTGATTCAGATGCGTTTCCCGCGAAAGAGCTCATCATCAACCGGGTCTTGGAAAAAAAACTTGTTAAAGAAAAAGATTGGGAAACATTACGCGGATATTTAACTCATTATCTCTGGAGGGAATATGCTGGTTCAATTTAAGCTTAAAACCATCATTGGAAATATTTATCTCATTGCTGATGAGAAAGGACTCACGGCTCTCTCTTCGGTGAAGCAGGATATTACCCTGACAAAAACTCCCGAAGGGCATCTTAAACAAGCAGTTCTTGAAATCGAAGAATATCTGAGTGGAAAACGAAAAGAGTTTTCAGTTCCTTTAAATCCCAAAGGAACTAAGTTTCAACTCGCAGTCTGGAAAGAGCTTCAGAAAATTCCCTATGGTGAGACGATTTGTTATGAAGAACTCGCAAAAAGAATCAAAAATCCCAAGGCCGTGCGTGCTGTAGGAGCTGCGAATGGAAAAAATCCATTGTGGCTGATTGTTCCCTGTCATCGTGTGATTGGTAAGAATGGAAGTCTCACCGGATATGCTGGAGGTCTCTCAGTGAAAAAGAAACTCCTCCTTCTGGAGTCGGCGCTTTAACTTCACGGCTTCATCAAAATCTTTCAGTTTCATTTCCTGGATTTCCGGAGTCGTTCCGGTTTTTTCAGTCAGCACTTCCAGATCGTGAATATCTCCGAGTAAGTCCTGAAGTCTCACAAGTTCCTTCACTCTTTCACCTTGAGCTTCCAGG
>JBEIQF010000148.1:0-7771 GCA_040376635.1 Halobacteriovoraceae bacterium | reverse complement strand
TTCAAGGCATTCAATTGTCTTCTCAAATAATGGAAGAGAGGAAGCTTTGATTTTAAAACTCACGTTGGAAGCTTTAGCCATCTGATAACTGTGTCCTGCCAGACCAAAACCTGTTACGTCTGTTCCGCCGTGAATGTACATGAGGTCTTCTACATTCAGGACATCCAGAATGTTGTTAAGTCTCATCATCGACTGAATGGCATCTGTCACAGCTTCTTCACCGAATTCCTGACGTTTGATTCCGGCACATATTGTGCCTGTGCCAAGAGGTTTCGTTAGGATGAGCTTATCACCTGTGAGGGCTGCCTTGTTGATCCAGACTTTTTCAGGATGTACCGTTCCCGTCACTGACAAACCAAACTTCAACGTATCATCATCAATCGAGTGGCCACCAACAAGTGAGGCACCAGATTTTGCAATAACATCACAAGCACCCTGTAGTACTTCTTGAATCACTGATGGCTCCATCGTCGCAAGTGGTGCCGCAAGGATTGCCATGCACGTTTTAGGCTTTCCACCCATTGCGTATACGTCAGATAAAGCATTGGCCGCTGCAATGGCACCGAAGTTTTTCGGAGAGTCCACAATCGGCGTGAAGAAGTCGAGCGTCTGCACGAGTGCTACTTCCTCGTTGATCTTATAAATGGCGGCATCATCAAAGTGTGATCCGTCGACCATGACTCCTGGTATGTTTGGAGGGAATTTGAGCCCACCAAGAATCTCTCTCAAGATCATCGCGGGAACTTTGGCGGCACAGCCACCTTTCTTTACGGTTTGTGTGAGTTTCATAATGATGAGCTTATCTTTTTAGGTATAAGATAAAAAGGGGAGAAAACCTTTTTATGATCGTTGCACCAATTGAAATCACAGTTAAAAACGGGAAAAAGCTTACTTTAAAGTCAGTCAGACCCTCTGATGCCCAGCTTATGCTGGATCATTTGATCATTTCTCATGCTGAGTCTTATCAGAATCTCAATCGTGATGGGAATTACTGGAAAAAGGTAACGCTTGAAGAGGAAGAGAAAATCCTTACCAATCTTGAAGATGCTAATATGCGTTTTATGCTTGGTGCTTACGATAACGGCAAGATTGTAGCAGGCCTTGGAATCTTTGGTTCAGATCCCGGAACGTTCACAAGATTTTCTGCGATGCTTGGAATCAGTATTCAAAAACAGTGGCATAACACTGGCCTTGGAACATCGATGATGAAGTACGCGATGGAAAAATGTAAAGAGGCAGGTCTTCATCGACTGGAACTTTCAGTTCGCACTTACAATCCTGAAGGAATTGCGTTGTATGAAAAAGTAGGATTCCGACGAATCGGAACCCTGACGGAAATTGCATTTATTGATGGTAAGTTTGTGAGTGAGTACTTGTACGAGAAAATTCTCTAACGCTGATCTCAACCAAAAGTGTGTTGGAACCCTAGATCTTTTTCTTCTTAGCTCCGATGTCTTTATAGAAAGCGATATATCTCTTCATCACGTGGATCGGATAATCTTTAGGGTACACGTCTCTTGAAACAGCATTCTTAACAGCTTTAGGACCCATGTTGTATGCAGCAAGGTAAAGCTGGCCATGGCCATCGAACTTCGTTCTTAGCCATGCAAGGTAAGCAGTACCAAGCTTGATGTTTTGAATAGGGTCCTGAAGAGTCTTCGTTCCACGCCATTTAGATTTTTGTAGTTTCGCCATCCATTCACCAGTTGTAGGACGGATTTGCATCATACCGATTTCACCAACCGGGCCAACTGCAAGTGGATTGAAACTTGATTCACCTGAAATGACGGCCATGACGAAATAGGGATCAAGTGAGTTCTTGCTTGATTCTTCGATAATCGTGCGAGCAACAGAATAGGCCTTCCATTTAAATTTCTTTGGAAGACGATTCTTCACAACTTCGTGGATGTTTTTTTCGATGTCTTGTTTCTTCTCAAATTTAGCTACAACACTTTTCTTGTAGCTAGTACCCATGAGTTCTTTCGCGTGTTCAACACGAAGACTGTGGCGCACGCTCGCAAGATTGCGGGAAGCGAATGAGTTGAAAGACATTAATCCTGTTACCAGGATAAGAAATAAAATTTGTGTTTTCATACCAGACTATTGAGCAAGGGTTATGCCAAAAACTGAGGGGTAAACTCTTGATTCCCTGAGGTATGGGAGAATGGCCTTTAGGCAGTGACTGACACTTGGTCACTCAGAGGGTCTAAACCCTTGTTTTGCGGGGGTCATTGAAAATCGTGTATTTAGCTCTCAAACTAGCAGTTATGAGTGAGTTTTTCTCAGCTGAAAACTACTACTGGGCACGCCTGATATTCGAGAGATCTCTCGGAGCTCTTTTCTTCGTCGCCTTTCTCTCGGCGTTTAATCAATTTTTTGCTCTTTTAGGCACTAAGGGATTAGCTCCTGTTCCGGAATTTTTAAAACAGACTGATTTCAAAACTTACCCCGGACTTTTCCACTGGAAATATTCAGATGAAATCGCGCGGATGGTTTGCATTGTGGGAATGATTCTTTCTCTGTTGATCACACTGGGAGTAGTGGGGAAGTTTCCCATAGCTCTCCATATGCTCACCTGGCTCACTGTTTATTTTCTGTATTTATCCATCGTTAATGTCGGCCAGGAGTTTTATGGATTCGGTTGGGAAACGATGATTCTTGAGGCCGGATATTTTGCGGCCTTCATGGGTCCTGAGCACGTGACTCCATCATGGATACCGATTTTGATTCTGCGTTGGATGCTCTTTCGGACGGAAATGGGGGCCGGTTTAATCAAGATGCGCGGAGATGAATGCTGGCGCGATCTGACTTGTTTGTATTATCACCATGAAACTCAGCCTCTCCCGAATCCTTTGTCGCGCTTTTTTCATCATCAACCAAAGTGGTTTCATCGATTCGGGGTGATCTTCAGTCATTTCTGTCAGCTTGTCGCGCCTATTGGATTATTTTTTCCTCAACCGGTTGCGATGATTGCCGGTGGATTCTTGATTCTGCACCAATTTATTCTAGTGGTGAGCGGAAATTATTCCTGGCTCAATTGGCTCACGATTATTCTTGGTGTGCTTGCCATTCCGGGTGCCGTTGTAGAAACATCCAATCGTCCTATGTGGTTTGAGATCATTCAGTATGCCGTTTTACTTCAGGCCTTGTATTTGAGTTATAGGCCACTCATGAATCTTTTCTCACCAAGGCAGTACATGAATTACTGCTGGAACAGGTGGCATCTCGTTGGGGCCTACGGGGCATTTGGAAGTGTGACCAAGGAAAGGTATGAAATTGTGATCGAGGGGACTTCATCAGACAACATTTTGGATGAATCATCGTGGAAAGAATATGAGTTCAAGGGGAAACCCGGTCAGCTTGATCGCATTCCACCAGTCGTTGCCCCTTACCATCTTCGACTTGATTGGATGATCTGGTTTCTGCCATTCACCGTCATGGTAAGTGATAAGAAGATATATGTTCGGGGGCATCGCATGTGGTTTATCAGATTCATGATGAAATTATTAGAGAATGATCAGGATCTTTTAAAACTGCTGAGAAAAAATCCATTCAAGGAAGCTCCTCCTCAATTTGTTCGTGCCAAATTTTATCAATATCACTTCACCACTTATGAAGAAAAACGACTTACTGGTAAAATCTGGAAGAGAGAACTTCTCGGAGATTTTTTTTCCGAAATCTCACAAGAGGCCATCAGGTATTAAGGAGTTGTTAATTTAGAAAATGAATTTCGGAATGAAACTTCGTTTTTTACTCGTCTTTGATGATGTTCGTCACCAAATCATGAACGGCAAAAAATACTTCTAAAATTTAGCTAATCTTCAGTCCAGATTTCCTCGATGATGAAAAAGATTTCATCGGGAGAGGATGTAAATGGGTGCAAAAAATTACAATATTCAAATCAATCAGGGTTACACAGTCATCAATCTGGATAGCGTACTTGATTACAATAACTGCAAGTCTTTCGAACAGGAGATGACAACTTTTACCAGTGAGGCCAATCACGTTCTTATCAACTGCGAGCAGATAGTCTCTTTCCCTAAAGATTGGGCGAGAGCCTTCTCCCGATTACAGCAGCAGCTGAATAAGAAGAATTGTCACTTGAAACTCATCAATGTAAATGTTGCAACTCTCGGAGAGTTGAAACGTGAGGGTCTTGATACCTATTTCAAGATTTCAAAAGACGCCAATGAAGCTTTAAAAGAATTTGGCATCGCCGTAAAACGTTCTCTTGATACAAATTTCATCAATCCATTCCTGAATGCAACTATTCATGTTCTTAAAGTGCAGGCCCAAACTGATGCGAACCCAGGCCAAGTCTACAAAAAGAAGGCCGGCGATAAATTCGTTGGTGACGTCTCAGGTGTCATAGGGATTGTAAGTGACGCATTCAATGGTTCAGTTGTGATTAGTTTCCCAGAAGATACCTTCCTGAAGATTATTTCTAATATGCTTGGGGAAGAGTTTACGAAACTAGATAAGGAAATCATCGATGGTGCAGGTGAGATCACCAATATGATCTTTGGTCAGGCGAAAATTGTACTGAATGAAAAAGGTTATGGAATTAAAACTGCCATTCCGTCAGTCATTACCGGAAAGGATCACTCATTGTCTGCTATGACGAAAGGTCCTGTTATGGTTATTCCTTTTGAGAGCAATATGGGTAAGTTTTTTGTTGAAATCTGTCTTTCAGTTTAATTAGCTTAAGAAATAGGGAGTTTTATGAGTAAGTGGAGTCTGAACAGCAAAATATATTTCGTGATGAGTATATTGATTGCTGGATCTTTGTCTATAGCCTTTATGGGGCTGTCAAAGATGTCGGATATTAAACAATCTTTGAATTCGATTGTGCATGGAAGTGCTGCGAGATTAGGGAATGCTCACGAGGTTAAGGAATTATTTTTCATTCAGCTGATCAATGAGAAAAACCTGATCCTTTCTGATAATGCTAAAAGGAGAGAAAGACAACTTGAGCGGATTGAAAAAAGAGATGCTGAACTAAGGCAGGCGGTTGATAAGGCGGAATTAATATCTACTGAAGCCGGTATTAAAAGCTGGAAAGAATTTGAAACATTATATCAACAATGGTTTCAGAATAATCAAAAGATTCAAGCAGCATTAAAAGAGAATAATACGGATTTAGCTTCAAATCTTTCTATGGAAACAGGTCGTGAAATTCGGATAAAAATCGAAGAGCTTCTCGATGGTACGGTGAAACGTAACGAAGGTTTCATGGCGAGTGATACGAAACTTGCGGAAGATGAATATGTCTCGGCAAGGAACTCAGTTCTTGTGATTGTCATTGTTGCTATTGTTTTGGGTTTGGGTTTAGCAACGTTCGTTCTTAGAGCCGTTGCGAAGTCCATCAATGAAGTCGTGAGAGTCCTGACAGATGGTTCTTCGCAGGTGACTCACGCTGCTCAACAAATTGCCTCTTCATCAGAGGAACTTTCTCAATCTACAACAGAGCAGGCATCATCACTTGAAGAAACAGCATCTTCAATTGAAGAGATGAACTCTATGGTTCAGAAGAATGCAGATAATGCTAAACGTACATCTGAGCTTGCTTGCAGCAGTAACGAAAGTGCTGAGAAAGGTAAAAATGTCGTCCGCGATATGATTAAGGCAATTGATGATATTAATGAAAGTAATAACACAATCAAAACGCAGATTGATGAAAGTAACCAGAAAATATCAGATATCGTTCAGGTTATTGCAGAAATCGGCAACAAAACTAAAGTTATTAACGACATTGTATTCCAGACAAAGCTTTTATCTTTCAACGCTTCAGTAGAAGCGGCCCGAGCTGGTGAACATGGTAAGGGGTTTGCTGTAGTTGCTGAGGAAGTAGGAAATCTTGCTCAGATGTCTGGTAATGCTGCGAAAGAGATTTCCGCAATGCTTGATAGCAGTATTCAGAAAGTGGAAGGCATCGTCACAGAAACAAAGACAAAAGTTTCGTCTCTTATTCATGATGGTCATGAAAAGATTGAAGCAGGTATTAAAATTGCTCATGAATGTGAGGCAGTACTTACAGAGATCGTTGAGAATGTTTCAAGTGTCACTCAGATGGCGAATGAAATATCAACCGCATGTCAGGAACAGGCGACTGGTGTTCAGGAAATTACAAAAGCAATGAGCCAGCTAGATCAGGTTACTCAGGCCAATGCTTCGACATCTGAAGAAGTGGCAAGTTCTGCTGAGGAACTCTCAGGCCAGGCCGAGTCGCTTCGTTCAGCTGTGAGTGTTCTTGTTAAAACGATTCATGGTGACGATGGAAGAGAAGTCTCAATTTCTACATCTGTTTCTAGGAAAACGGAACGTGTTCAAACTCCCCACAATGTTGTTCAGATGAAGCCGGCAAAATCCAAGTCACATGTGATGAAGCCAGTTGAAATGAAACACGCAGTAGGTGCAGACTTTAGATCAGTACCTTCAGAGAACGATCCTCGTTTTGAAGATATCTAAAAAGGATGGACCTTTTGATGACCAGAGACCAGTTCGATTATTTTCGTAAGAAGATATTTGAGCTGGCGGGCATTTCGCTCTCAGATGTTAAGATTGACCTTCTTCAATCCAGACTCCGCTCGCGAGTTCTCAAGGAAGGATTTGAGAGTTTTGATCAATACCGGGAATTTTTGTCACAAATTCCCCCTGAGCATGCAGAATGGGAATCCTTCATCAATCTCCTCACGACCAATAAGACTGATTGGTTTCGCGAACCCGGGCATTTTGATTTCCTGGTTAAAGAGTTCATTCCTCAATGGAAAACACTTGGGAAAAAAAAGCTCCATGTCTGGTGTGCTGCCAGTTCAACCGGGGAAGAACCCTATACGCTTTCATTAGTCTTAAATGAAGCTTTCAGGAACTCTAAGTATTCATATGAGATTCATGCTTCTGACATTGATACGAGGGTTTTAAACGAGGCCCAAAATGGAGTCTATCTGAGAGAGCGGCTTGATCAGGTACCCGAGAGTTTCAGGTCACACTTTGCCTTGGGCACTGGCGAGATAAGTCATTGGATGAAAATTAAAAAAGATCTTAAAAGGCCTGTTCGTTTTTTTCAGTACAACCTGACCCAACCTGAACAACTTGATCAGGAGTATGACCTTATCTTTTGCAGGAATGTCCTGATTTATTTTAATCCCGCCACTATTTCACACGTTGTGAATTCTCTTTATCAGCATGGTTCACAGAATTCTGTTCTGGTGATCGCACATGCAGAATCCCTGCAGACTGTGAAAACGGATTGGAAATTCAAGCGACCTTCTCTTTATGTGAAGGGTAAGCACTTTGCTTAAAGACTGATCGCGATTGATGTGACTGCAAAACCGTTAGTGTTAGATTGATGCGGATAAACCTTGTCCCGTGAAACAAAACCTCGAACCTCAGTTCTCCATAAAACTTTGTCTGAGAAATGATGATCAAAGTTCATAGACGCACTTTGAACATTAAATCCATTTGGAGTTTGTGTTTGTATGTTTGACTGGTGGGGATCAGCATAATGCTCTAACCTCCAGGCAAGATACTGCTTATCATTCAGTTTTTTTCTGAGTGTGAAGGCCGCCGCAAACCATCCATCAATGCCATCATTCTGCTGCTGACTTTGAGTTCCGATATCAGCAGATGCCTGATACTCAAGGGAGGCATTTAATTTATCCTGATAAATGAAGTTATGATAAGACCTGAATCTGTTCATTTGTCCGGGTATGACTCTTTCATCGCCAAAAAAATTGTTATAGGTGAAGTTTCCGTGTTTCCATTGAATTCC
>JBEIQF010000025.1:0-17133 GCA_040376635.1 Halobacteriovoraceae bacterium | reverse complement strand
TTGTTTCAGGAGTTCTTTGTTTGAAGGAACTTTCAGAACAGGAAGATTCATCAGTTCCGAGAGATAGCGCCATTTTTTCTGACGGACCTCTGGGAATGATTGAAGCCACTTTTGATCACTTTGAATCTGCCTTGCAAAGAAAGCAATAAGCGCATTTTTGTTTGTCTGAGGTTTTAATTTCAGCCTCTGAATAAGTGCCGGGTCTCGCATAAGTTCGTAGGGATTTGCGAGATATAGAAGGTCCTGGATAATTTCAGGATGATAAAAATTGATTTCTCCAACCAGAAGAAAGCGTCTTCTTTCTTGATGAAGTCGTTTAGCTACTTCTGTAGTCGAGTTGATGAGTGTCAGATCAAGATCACTTAAGAGAGGAATGTGTGCATCAAAGACATGACTATTTCTCGTCCAGATTTCACCCTTGTCTTTGGGAACTGAGAACATAAAAATTTTCAGCATGATGTCGGTAAGTGTTTCAAGAATCGGATTATTTCCGTTTTTCTCCTGAATCAAGCCGAGGGAGAGTCGAATCTTATCTTTCCATTCACTCATGTCATCGAAACTTTGACTTGGTTTACGAAATCTGTGAACTCAGGGAATGTTTTAGAAAAAGAAGTGCCTTTTCTTTGATCGTACTCAGTGATGAATGTGACAAATTCCCGCTGAAGACCTTCACGTTGATGATCCTGAAGATCATTATGTTTTAACCATTCAACGATTCGGCGAAGCTGGCTGCTTTCAAATTCAGAGAAGACTTCAAAGCCACTAGGCTCCATCGAGTTTCTCAGCATGAAATCGAGCGCTTTTTCGACGTAAGAAATGAATTCAACCGGCATAACGTTTGCCGCTAGGAATTTTGGATAACGGAGATAAGAAATCGAAAGACCAATTCTAGAAGTGTAATCAGTCATTTTATACTCTAGCTTAAGCTTCTTCATTTCCTCGAGGAAATGTTCAAATCCTGGAACTGAGAAAATATTGAATGTGCACATCACAACGAGTTTTACGCCGGGAACATTGTCGAGGACGTAACGAACATTCTTGATGAACTTGTCCATCTCAAGACCAAAACGGATGTATTCAGCTTGTGGTCCCCAAGTATCAATACTCGTATAGATCTCAAACTTCTTTACCATGTTTCCGGTAACAATCTTTTCAGAGAGAGTGACGAATTTTTTAATCGCAGAATCAGGAACACAAAGGTTGCTGTTAATAGCGAGATCAAGTTTTGGTAGTGGTTCATTCGCAACAGCTTCAAGGAACTGGAATGTATTAGGGTTCAGGAGAGGTTCTCCCCCCGTGATACGAAACACTTCAAGATCATTCTTAAGCTCAGGCCACCATTTCCAGAAAGCCTCTACGTATGGATTGAATTCATCTTTTCCATACGGGTATTCCTTAGCAGACTTCAGAAGATTCAGGTCAAAGTAGGGAAGAGATTTATAATGACCGAATTTAAGATATTCAGAAAGGATGGCACTGCTCACCGATGGCGAACAGTAAGCGCATTTAAAGTGGCATTCGTTCCCGAAACTCACTTCAACGTAACTGGGATTAACGTTCGCATCACTATCAAGATTTGTGATTCTATCAAAGTGTGGAAGGGCCCAATCGTCTGCTGATTTGTAAACCCGGTCGGACATATTATCCGGACTCGCGTCTTCAATTCTCCAACAGTAGTCGCACTCTTTAGGACGTGTCCCCTCAAGCATCATCTTTCGCTGGAACTTCTTAAACTTTGTATTGTGAAGAGCGCTAGGATTATTCTCAAGCTCTCTTAATGGGACTTTGTGCGTGATCGGATGGTGACAAGAATGGGTCATCCCGTTTTGCAGGTGAATAGTCACCTGCTGCCATTTGGCCAGGCACATGCTTGGTGACTTAGCATTCAGGTCCTTCTGAACCTGAATGAATTTTTCATTCTTATCCATGGATTTATCTTAATGGCATAGGCCATTACGGTCAAAGTTAATGTCCGATGTCGAAGTGATCTCGTCAGTTAAAACTCTCTTGAGAGTTAACCCCTTAAAACCGATAATTATCCAATGAAATATCTATATCTGGGTGATTCGGTTCTTGATGAACAGACGGTGACTTCTTTTGGTGGAAAGGCCGGAAAACTGCACGAATTGTTGGCAGCTGGTTTTCCAGTTCCAAGAGGGTTTGTTCTCCAGTCTCCAGTGAAAATTACAGAAGAGGCCATTCAGAAAATTGGTGGATTCCCGGTTGCAGTGAGATCCAGTGGCTCTCTTGAAGACCTAGGTGATGCGAGCTTCGCCGGCCAATATGAGACATTTCTTTTTGTGAAGTCGATGGAAGAGCTTCAGTCGAGGATTGAAGATTGTTTCAACTCGAAAGACTCTCAACGAGTAAAAGATTATCTCGAGACTAAAAAGATAGCATGGACTCCTGAAAGTCTGAAAATGAGTGTGCTTGTTCAGAAAATGGTGGACGCCAAAATAGCCGGTGTTCTCTTTACGATGAATCCACTCAATGGTTGCGAAGAAGAAATGTATCTTGAGTTGTGTGAGGGCGTGGGTGAAAGGCTCGTTTCCGGTCACGTGACACCAACTCAGATTGTCTATAATTGGTTTGATGACAGGAAGGTTTCAGAGACAATTAACTCCGAGAAAACGACTATCACTGATCAGCAATTGAATCAGCTCATTGAACTTTCTGCGAAAATTCAGGCCCATTACGGCAAGCCCCAGGATATTGAATGGGCAGTGGGTGCAGATAACAATGTTTACATTCTTCAATCTCGACCAGTTACAACTTTTACTCCAAGAACTGATAAACCTGAACTCACCAACGCAGATCTTAAAGACGGTGGTATTTCCGCAAGAGTCTGTTCTCCATTTATGTACTCTGCTTATCGAGAGGCTTTGAAGAACTCGATGGGTGATTACTTTAAGCGTATTAATCTCATCCCTAATGATGAAAATATTCAGTGGATTCACTTTCATTACGGAAGAGTTTATTGGAACGCTGAAGCCGTTAAAGAAGGTCTTAAAAAGATTCCTGATTTTAAGGAAGATGATTTTGACCGTGATCTTGGTGTTCAGAAGGATTACGGCGATAAGGGGCCTCACCGAACTCCTTTGAGTATCAGTGCTGCTGTAAACGCTATTCCTATTCTTATCGGACTTAACCGTGAGTTCACGGATTGCGAGATCATGATCAATCACTTCAGAGTGCGGTTTGAGATGCAGGATGAAGAATTGAAAAGTTCACTACCTAAACTTTCTAAGATGAGTGAAGTAGAATTCCGGAACTGGTTTTTAGAAGTGATTCTTTATCAAAACGAAACGGAGAAGAATTACTTCCGTACTATCTACAATAATTCAAATTTTCAGAGCGAATATAAGAGCTATCTGAAAAAACTAAAAGCATATCAGGAAGGCGATGAAGTAGATCTCATGGGGGAGCTTCATGGTGTTGCCCACCTTGATGTCCAGGGTGGATTGAAAAAATTGAGAAAGGCAGCTGACTTCTTTGGATTTGATTCAAATGCCTACCATAAGGCGAGAGTTGAATTCTTAAAAACTCATTATCACCACGGGCCAGCTGAACTTGATCTCCTTGTCCCTAGATGGGGGGAAAGAACAGATTGGGTGGATGAGCTGGTGGCCAATTTCCATGAAGTTGTTTCTTCAAATAACATCAGTAAGTTTGAAGTTACTTCAGAAAAGATTGCTAAAGGTGTTGGAGTTTTTGGAAAGGCAAAATTTTGGAACTTCACGAATCGCTCGCGTGATTTTTTAAGGCTTCGTGAAGAGATGCGTTCCTATTCAACAAGAGCGTATTACCTTTTGCGAAAGGGACTTTTGGAATTTGCGAAACGTAACGAGCTTCCTGAGAAGAATGCATTCATGCTTGATCTGGTAGAAGTTAAAAGAAAAGTTCTGAATCCTGATTATCAATTACCAGATGTTTCAAAGAGAATTCTTTTCTTTGATGGATACCGACACTTTAAGGCACCAAATGAGTTTGGCGGATCAATTACTGCGCTAAAGACTTCGATGAAAGAAGGGATGATGAAGGGGCTCGGTTGCAGTCCAGGTGAATTCATTGGAACCGCTAGGGTGATTATGGACATTCATGCGACTGGAAATCTCACCAAAGATGAAATTCTTGTCACGGCATTCACTGATCCGGGTTGGACTCCTGTACTTGCCAGAGTAGGAGGTGTTATTACTGAAGTAGGTGGCCTTCTTTCTCATGCTGCAGTTATTGGACGCGAGTATGGAATTCCTGCCATCCTGAATCTGATTGATGCCACACGAATTATTCAAGATGGTGATAAAATCAAAATTAACGGTAAGACTGGTGTTGTAGAAGTTTTAGAAAAAGGCCCTAAGAGCTAATCCTACATCTGTTGTCACAAGCTTTTGGGCTACATTGTCAGCAGCATCCCCTCGTGCAACAGGTGTGAAGCCAAAGAGTTCTGCTTCCATGCTATGACCTAAATCAAGAGTACCTTTAGCAATAAAATAAGTAAAACCAGATTTGATATCGTTGATGATTGTTCCACTTAATTTGAGAAGTGGATGTGCTTCGTAAACGTTGGCCAAAGCTGCAAAATACTCGGTGGGTAAGAATCGGTCGCCGAGACCAGCGGTAAGGAAACGATTCGCTTTCTGATATCCACCTTCAAATCTCACATGCCATTTGTTTGTGAATTGCTGATCAAATCCAATCATGGCATCAATCAAATTATTTGAGGGCTCATTCTTTTGAATAAGATGTGATTGATAAAGAAGCTGTGTAAAGACCATCGCCTCTTCGAATTTATAGGTAATTTGCCCACCGAGTTTGTTTCGGTTTTGATCCTGGCCAATAACATAATCAAGCTGGAGTTTATCAGATGCCTGATATTCTCCATGGGCCCAAAGAGTTCTATCAATTTGTCCGTCATATCCCTCAACGGCTTTATCACCAAGAAGCAGGAACTGAATTGTATGTTCATCACTGGCAAAATACGTGAATGAAAGACCGTCATTACCCTGAGCAATCTGGGAAATTGAAGTGAGTCCGGTTGGCTGATTAAAGGGGTTAATTGGGTTAAAAATTTCTCCGAGACCGTAGTTCACATACATGCGTCCAATCATGAATCTGTTTTCTTCAAAGTCGATCTCATAATAAAACTTGTTCAACACTGATTCAGTTTGATGATCGCCGTTCTGGTCTTTACTCTGCAACTGAAAGATATCTCGAGCGACAAGCTTGTTAGGGAAAGTGAAGATCTGGGTGGCCAGATAGGGATCTCGCTCTCCGAAGACAGTTGGTTCCGGATCGTATAGATCTGATTTTGTATAACGGACAAACCAGTTGGCCTCTAAACGTGAATCACCCATTTCAATTTTTCCATTCAGGTTTCCGTAGAGAAGATAGAAGTTTTCGTTATCCCAGTCCTGAAAGAGAGGAGATTTTTTTGCAAGAGAGTTGTTAGTGGCGTTTCTCATCTGTCCTTCAAGATTTCCTGATAGCTCGCCGTCGATTTCTGCAAATGAATTCAGGCTTAGAAAAAGAAAAGGAAGAATAAGAAACACTTTCATTAGTTACCTGTCAGATTTTTCTGGCTGAAGTGATTTGGCTTAAAGCTCGTATTAAATTTAACTGACTTGTAATCAATCACAGTTTTCTTCGTTTTGTCATCGGAAGGAACCATTTCCCAGTGAGTAGGGATTTTATGACCATCAAATGATTTGATCTCACTGAAAGTGAGAGTTCTCTTTAATGTACCTTCCTTATCATAATAACGGTACATGCGTGGAAGGCAGTCTTTCTTAGAGTTCAGGGCAACAATTTTTGGCCACATCACCTTAGAATTGGTCTTCGCTGTATTCTCAATCACCTTGAGCTCTTCACCATTGATGGTTTCATCTTTCGCAGCAAACTTATGATTATAGTCTTCTGCCATTGAAGAAGCTTTAAGTACGTCATCGTTTGTGAAGTCAGAGCCCATCCAGCTTGCGAGAAGCATGGAAGAAGAAACTGCAATTTTCTTCTTTAGTTTAGGGAAGTAGTTCCACATATTGTTTTCGATACGAAGTGTGCGAATACCTTTCTCTTTTGCAGGAGATTTGATCGTTGAGAGTGCTTGATTCTTTCCTTCTACATCCGATTCGATTTCAAGTGTACGTGTCCAGTTCGGAGTCTGGATTGTCATGACCATATCAGCTCGAGAGCGATCACCACGCATTTCTTTTTCCTGATATTTGAGCCATGAGTCTGCGTTATTTACGTTTGCACCAAGTGCCACGCAGAAGAAGATATCTTTACGAAATAATTGCTTAAACATTGTGAGTCCTTGTTTCTGTAATCTGACCATCTTTAATGTAAAGAACAGTTCTCACCTGATCAATGAGCCTTTGGTCATGAGTAGAAAAGATAAAAGTTAGCTTGAAATCTCTGTTAAGTTTCAAAAATAGCTCGATGATTTCCTGCGCAGTCTTAGAATCAAGGTTGGCAGTTGGTTCATCTGCGAGGATAAGTTGCGGTTTACCTGCGATAGCTCGTGCGATAGAAACACGTTGCTGTTGTCCGCCAGAAAGTTGCTTAGGAAAACGATTTCCCATTTTCTCAAGACCTACCTGTTTTAATGCCCAGTCAACTCTATCCTTGATTTCATTCTTGTCGAATCCCTTTAGCTGAAGTGGGAATTCTATATTTTCCGCTGCTGTAAGAATTGGAAGTAGCTGGTAATCCTGAAAGATGAATCCCATGAAATCAAGACGGTGCTTGGTTCTTTCTTCAAGTGAAAGTGATGTAATGTCACTACCACCATGCTTAAGAGATCCGCCGGTCGGTAGAATCAAACCTGCAATCAAGTTCAGGACAGTTGTTTTGCCTGAACCAGAAGGACCCACGAGGGCCATGAATTCGCCTTCTGCGATTTTCAGATTGATATCTTTTGCACCGTAGACTTTAACTTCTTCGGAAGCCTGATAAATCTTTTCGACGTTAATTAATTCAAATTGCATTTTTACTCCTACGAACTACGCGTATGAGAGGGTAAATCATTGTTGTACTTAAGAAGAAATAAATAAGAAGAGGTACCTGCCAGTAGTACTGCATTACCGGGTAAATCCGCACGAGTGGCTGAATGATCATTCCGCCCATGATAATCGGCTTACCGCCTGTGAATAATTGAATGTTCACAGGGAAGTAATAGCAGTAGGTCGTAATGATATGACCAATAATTGCACCGAATACGATTGCGAGAGTCCCAAGCAGAAAGACTTCGATCATTAGCGATAGAGTTACCCAGCTGGCCTTAGCACCGATAATGTTTAAACTTTGGAATTCTTTTTCACGCTCGAAGAATGTGATCATGAGTGTATTTGATAGGCCAAGGCTCAGAACCATTACGATGATAAATGATACTACCCATGTGAAATTATCGATGAATTTAACAGATACTCCGATCTCAGGGAGAATCTCAGTCCAGTTAGTCACAGCAACATTCTTTAGTACAGGAAGCTCGTCGTGCTCCATATCGAAATTGACACGCTGATGATAGCGAGAAGGATCGAGGGCCATCAGAACTTGTGCCGAGGAGAATTGAGTGAATGCCAGTGATTCTTCCAGATCGCCACCGCCGAAATCAAGTAATCCAACAACGACCATCAAGTCATTTGCCACTGAGCCATCAAGGGCCTGACCAATGACTGCAACTTCATCACCAATTTTCACGTTGATTCTTTCAGCGAGTCTTTTTCCAAGGATAATTTCTTTATCGCCGTTAGAATTAAGGAATTTTCCGACAGTCACTGCACGTGCAAGAGTTGAAAGTTTCTTTTCCTTTTCAACTTCCAGGCCTGTAAGTAAAACACCAAGTGTTTTCTTTTCGCCGGAGACAAAGACCGGTGCAGTTACTCTGCGTGTAGATTTCTCAAACAGTGCTTTGTTTTCGATTTCATCATCAGAAATTGTTTTATAGTTATCAAATTCTTTTTTATTGTTCTCATCATAATACTCAGAATTGGTAATGTGGTATTGCCCAGCATACTGAGTGAGAAATTCCTTCATCACTTCCTTGGAACCGGAATTAGCAAAGTTGAGATCCCAGATAATAAAGCCAGTACCAAGACTCAAGCTGAGAAGCAAAATAAACGTACGTTTAGGTGCGCGCCAAAGATTGCGATAACTGAACTTAAATAGAAAAGCCATACCTTTCATTATTCAGTCTCCAGTTTTCTGAGCGTTCGATAGATTGAGAAAAGATAACTTGTGCTAAGTACAAAGATCACAAATACAAAAGTGATCACAAGTTGCTCACTAGTTAGTTTAGGATAAATGATTCCTGGAAGTTTAATCCCGGCGCGCTCGATTGCCACACCGTCATTCAGATAACGGAAGTCTACTCCTGTGCGAGCTTGAGTTCCGATGATAAGAGTAAGAAGAACGCTAGAGAAGGCACTTGATAAACAAATCATGAGGAAGATTTCATAAACGCCGATTTTCCAGAATTTGCTAAGTGAAACTCCGATGATACTCATCATTTTGAGCTCTTTAAATCTTTCCTGCCAGAGCATTCTCACCGGAGTGAGAATGGTCATAGTAATAGTGAGACCAATGATAATGAAGAAAAATTTGATCATACCGTCATGAAATTCTAACACCACTGCCATTTCTGGATTTAACTGTTTCCAGCTCTTGAGTTTGAGATCTGAGCCTTTTAAACGATCTTCAATTATTGGTTCGTACATCAGATTCGGAGTGTTTAACGTAATACGGTTGAAAAGTGTTTTACCTGTGTCTTGTTTCAGGAAGAGGGTTTGCCATGTTTTTTGATTGATATACACAAAACGTTTTTCAAACTGCTTTCCGTTGTAGTGATAGATACCGCGGATGTTGAGGATTTCTGAGCGAAGTTCACCAAGTTGATCCTGATAATTCAGAACGATCTGGTCTCCAACGTTGTATTTGAAAAGTGTAGCAAGTTCCTGCCCAATAACCACACCTGATTCATCTGACTTATCGAGAAATGTTCCTTTCTGGATTTTTCGATAGATGGGCATGAGAGTTTTATGAAGGTCAGTATCTATCCCTAAAACTAACAGGCCTGCAGCTCCTTCAGGAGTGGAAATATTTCCATCCAAAACCAGTTCAGGCGAAATGGACTTTACCGGTTTAGCACTGAGTTTTTTATAGAGCTCAGGAGTAAATTCGAGAGGTGCAGAGGAGTCAGTGGATCTGGCATAAACAGGATCCTGCACCTGAAAAAAACCGGTATTGGTATTCACTACGGCTTTTTCGATTTGAGAATTCAGGCCATCAAAGAAAGCTACAACCCAAACAGCAATCATCACTGCAAGTGAAACAGAAAAGCCGATGAAGAAGCTTCTTCCAGCGTTACGACGAATGCTTTTCCAGGCAAATTTGAAAAGGTAGCGATTTTCAGTGTTCAGCATATAATCTACTTATGAATCCAAGTTTGCCATCGCACGAATACATTCGTGTCTTTTTACTGTCGGTCCCACTGATTGTCGGGGGGATCCTTCATATGATTGCAGTAAAAGCGGATACCTTATCTTACTTGAAGAAGCCAATTCATCAAAGGTGGTTTGGCCATAACAAAACTTGGAGAGGCTTTGTTGTAATGCCCTTGGCCACGTGGCCCGGCGTACTTTTGGCCCAATATCTTGAGACATTATTTGATCTATCTGCACCACTACTCATCGGGCAATCTTCATTGTTGCTCGCTCTGATACTTGGTCTGGGTTATTGCCTCGCTGAATTACCAAATTCTTTCATGAAGAGAAGACTTGGCATCAAAGAAGGCAAAACTTCAGATAGGTATAAGTGGTTTTTTGTTATTCTAGATCAGGCAGATTCTGCCATTGGATGTTTACTGGCCTATCGTCTGGTAATTCCAATTTCCTGGACATTGGTTGTTCTGACAATTGTCTTTGGAACAGTCATTCATCTGGTGTTGAACGTCTTGCTTTATTTTATTGGAGTTCGTAAGAACCCATTTTAGGAAAATATGATCAAACGTATTGGTATCTACCTTAACGAAATGTTCCCCCTTCCTTCCATTCTTGGATCTATCCTGACAGCGGTAGCTGTTCAGCTTGTATACTTGAGATTATTTGAACTGAGATCTCAGGGCATTCTTCCACTTATTCTTCCTGCTCTTGTACTCACATTCATTTCACTCCTTATCAGGATCATGGATGAATTTAAGGATTACCAGGATGACCTGACTAATTTTCCAGAGCGTCCACTGCCTTCAGGTCGTGTTCTTAAAAAAGATCTCATTGGACTCGCATTTTTTTGTGTCTTTGCAGTCATCTTTTTAAGCCTGACATCCATCCAGCTTCTTATCTGGGCACTTATTACTTTAGGATTTACTTTTCTGATGCTTAAGTGGTTCTTCATAGAAGACGTCATGAGAAAAAGTCTGCCACTTGCGTTCATCACACATCATCCGATTGTACTTTTTAATTTTATCTATCTCATCATTGCATGCACCCAAATGAATCCTGCAGTTTCATTTGAGAAAGCATTTTACATCCTTCCTATCTGTTTTATTTTCACAAATTGGGAAGTGATGAGAAAAATCCGGGCCCCGGAACAGGAAACAGCCTACACAACCTATTCAAAAATATTCGGTTGTCGTCCGGCCATCTTAATCGCTCTTACGCTTCAGATTGTTTTCAACGGAACAGTCCTGGCTATTTTTAAGCAGCTCAATACATCTATCGTTCTGAGTTATCTTTTCATAGTGGCCCAGATCATTCTGATGTCGCCATCAATATACTTCCTATTTACCCTCAAGTTGAGAAGACCACTTAAGCCTTTCGCTGAAGCCCAGATTCTTGTCGTCGTGATCTCTCTCCTGGTAGCGGCTTTGCTATGAAGTTACTCAGCTTTCAGGATTCAATCGAAAGTTCAGAACTTGTGGGCGGGAAGGGATCTCATCTACAGAAACTTGTTTCGTGGGGAGCACCGGTTGCACCCTTTTTTGTTGTAACAACGGATACATTCAGATTCTTCACAAAAAATAATTCACTTCCTTCTGAAGTAGAAAAATATTTTGCTGATTTTTTAAAACTTCATCCTAAGATAGCCCTCCGAAGCTCGATGATTTCTGAAGATCACGCGGATGCCAGCTTTGCAGGATTGTTTGAAACCTTACTCGATGTAAACGTCTCGAATTGGAAAGAATCTCTTCTGAAAATTTTTGCTTCGGTTAAATCTGACCGTGTTCTCGAATACATGAGTAAGAAAAATCTCAGTGTTGACCTGGTCATGGCAGTTGTTGCACAAGAATTGATTGAAGTTGAAAAAAGCGGCGTATTGTTTACCAGGTCTCCGGTTGAGCCAACTTCGGCTGTTGCCATTGATGCTGCTTTCGGAATGGGCGAAGGTGTTGTTAGTGGTTTTGCAGATGTTGATCACTATCAATTCACCAGAACTCTTGACCCGATCCAGACCAGACTCATTGGTGAGAAACCAGTGCTCACTCAGGAAGAAATTTCTAAACTCATAAAACTATCCTTAAAAATGGAAGAGAAACTTGGTCTTCCGAGTGATATTGAATGGGGTTTTAAAAGCGACAAGCTATACTTTTTTCAAATTCGGCCAATCACCAGAAATTTTGAAAGGCTCACATTTTACGTCGACACAAATCTTTCTGAGTCATACCCTGGAACAGTCAGTCCATTAACGGCCGGGTTTGTTAAGAAAGCCTATGAAAATGTATTCTATGAATCTGCAAAAATTATGGGTGGTAAGGGTCAAAAGCTAGAAGAACTCCACAGGCATTACACACATCTTATTAGTTGTGTGGATGATCATCTTTATTACAACCTTGAACATTACTATGCGGCCCTTCGCGCTTTGCCAGGTGGAGAAAAGAACATCGAGAATTGGCATAAGATGATTGGCGGAAAGATGGATGGATTCTCAATTCCCCATCATCCAACTGAGCCTTCAGCCGGGGAAACGTTCACTACGATTAAACAAATGCTGAGCATGTCTCTTCAAAGGAAGAAGACTTTTGATCCATTCCTGAATGATTTAGAAAAAATCAAAGGTGAAATCGAAAGTAAAATGCTTACTCAAACAACTTCTCGTGAATCCATTTTGTACCTTGATGAACTGATCAATCGTCCTCTGGGATTTGGTCTTGCTGTCGTGAATGATGTTTTCATCATGATGGGTCTGGGATTTTTGACAAAATCTCTGAAAAAGAAAGGTCTCCATGAGGATATGGTGATTGATCTTCTTAAAACGAATGAAGGTGTCGATTCGTTAAAGCCGCTTGAACATTTTAATAATCTTGTTGGACAATTAGATGACAAGTTCATTGAAGCTTTTGGCAAAGAGGATTTACAACCAGGCTTCAATCCTTTCGAAAAGCCGTTTGAAAACCTGAGATCTCAAGGATTCACGGATCAAGTTGAAAGGCTAAAATCTTTTCTTGATGTTTATGGGGATCGATCTTTTGAAGAATTGAAACTCGAAAGTCTTCCTATGAAAAACAATCCTCTACTGGTTAACCAGCTTTTACAATGGGCAAGAAAGAATCCCAGTCTCACAAAACAGCATGAAAAGAAAAATGTGAACGTCGACTTTGGGTGGCTAGAAAATAAGCTTCTGACTTTTACACGTGATTCAATTGCAACAAGAGAAGCTGCTCGTCTCTGGCGTGGTAAGTTTTATCATCTCTTAAGGCAAATTGTTTTGTCCCTTGGTGAGAAACTTGAACAGGAAGACCCTTCATGGAAGCAGTTTAATATCCTGGATTATTTCTCAGTTACCCACCATGAGTGGAAAGCATTCGCGGAAAAGAAAACCGGAAAAGATGACATTCAAAAATTAATGATAGAACGTGCTGCTTGGAAAACTAAAAAACAAAATTACCCCGAGATTATTCCCTGGGTTGAAACTGAAAAGTTACCAGAACTAAATTCTGTGCTTTCTTCTGGTGCTCTTGAAGGTCAGGGTGTTTCTCCCGGTATCACTGAGGGCGTAGCATTAGTTCTAGATAGCCCAAATGATGCTCTTGTCTCCGATCTGAAAGATTTTATCCTTGTCACAAAAAATACAGATCCCGCCTGGGTGTATATCATGTCCAGAAGTCATGGACTTATTTCTGAGAAGGGATCGCTTTTAAGCCATACAGCGATTATTGGACGTGAACTAAACATTCCTACGATTGTGGGAGTTAAAATGGCAACTCAGAAAATTAAAAATGGTTCTCGATTAAGAATCGATGCAACCAAAGGAACGATTGAAATTTTATGAGTCTGATTAAATCTTATAAAACGCTTAAAGCATATCGTAGTGATCCTCTTGGATTTGTAGTTAAGAAGCATGAAGAGCAAGGACATCGCGTTTATCTTAATATTTTCGGTAAGCAGTTATTCATCATCTCTCATCCAGATGATGTTATTCACGTACTGAAAACTAACAATGCCGCTTACACCAAAGGGCGTACGACTAAAGCTTTAAGACAATTTCTTGGAAGTGGATTGATCACTAACGAAGGAGAGTCCTGGCGTAAACAGCATCGTCTGATTCGTCCGATAATGAATATCAAGAGTGTTTACGAAATTGCACCACGTATTCTCTCGACTGCAATTGAGTTCGTTCCTGTAATAGAAGCACAGAATGAAACTAATGCCTTCAGAGAGATGAACAGGCTCACATGGAGAATCATTCTCAAAACGCTCTTTTCTCAAGAAATCACAACAGAGATGGATGATTGGCTTGAGGATATTCTTGAGCTTATGCAAATTGTGACTTCTAAGACTCGCTCATCTATCCCGGTCCCATTCTGGGTTCCAACTGAGAAAAACCTTAGAATGAAAAACATCATTCATAAGTTTGATAAGCATGTTTACGGTCTCATCAATGACCGCCGCAATGGTACGAGAAAACATGATTTGCTCCAGTTGCTGATCGATGCTCAGGAAGAAGGGACTGCCCAAATGACTGACAGAGAAATCAGAGATGAGATCATGACGTTCATGATGGCGGGACATGAAACGATTACTAACTCTATGACATGGACCATGATGGAGTTGGCAAAGAATCCAAGTTACAAAAAACTTCTGCAAGAAGAAGCAAAAGATTTTTTCATCACCAAAGACTTCGAGAAATTAAATGCAATGCCCTGGCATAATGCCGTGATTGATGAAGTTATGCGCCTTTGGCCACCAGTTTGGGTTTTCATGAGGCAGGCCGAGCAGCAAGATAAAATCGGTGACATGGTTATTCCTCCAAAAGCAAACGTTGTGCTCGCTCCCTATCTCAGTCATCGTGCTAAAGATCTCTGGGTAAATCCTGATGTCTTCTGGCCTGAACGTTTCCTGCCGGATGAGAAAAAAAAGATTCCACAGGGAGCTTTTTATCCCTACGGATTCGGACCAAGAGCGTGCATTGGTGCTTATTTTGCTGGCATGGAAGCAAAAATCATTTTAGCTACGATAATTCATCACTTTGACTGGAATCTGATCAAGCAAGAATCTCAACAACATGAAGCGGGAATTTCACTCCGACCTCTTAATAATATCATGATGAATTTCAGGAGAAGAAAGTGAGACTTCACTCCACAAATATCTGGGACGAAAATTTCTTTAAGCAATTTATAGATTTCAGAAATCGAATTCACAAAGATATCGTGACCAGCTTTCCTGAAGAACTTGGTGACTACGCCAAATATTTTGCTCCTAAATCTGCATTTGAAGCTGATTTTCATTGGGAAGGATTCATGGTCATAAAGGAGGATAAAGTCCTGGCAAAGGCCATCCTCTGTTGGGCAAAAGGTTCGGAAAAAGGAAATCTTGGATTCCTTGATTGGGAAAATAATCTTGAAGCAGCTCAATTACTCATTGATGCTGTTCTTGCTACAGCCAAACGTAATTCAGTTAAAAGCTTGAAGACACCTGTTGATTTAAATTTCTTTGTTAAATATAGAATCCGAAGACCTGGAGGTGGAAAACCATTCTGGGGTGAACCAATCTATCCGGATTACTATCACGAACTCTTTAAACAAACCGGATTCAATGAAGTTGGTCACTGGGATAGCTATCGACTGAATAAGTTTCAGGGAATACTGGATTACTTTAAAAAACGCAAGAAGCTTGCTCATAAACCCAATGGTAGTCACGATAAAACAAAAGATAAAAGTCTACGCACGACTGTTCGCTGCGTGAATATGAATGACTGGGATAACGAGCTTAGGATTATTTATGAACTTTTCTTTGAAGCTTACAAAAGCATGCCTGAGTGGGAGCCCATTACTTTTGATCAATTCAAAGTGATCTACGATGATTTTAAATACATCATCAATCCATGGTATGCCTATATTGTCGAACTCAGAGGAAAGCCAGTTGGCTTCAGTATTAATTTTGCGGATCCTCTTCCCGTTCTGTTGAAAGTGAAAGGTAAGAAACTTTCCACTGCTGAGAAAGCAATTTTGTTCGCTAAACTCCGCGCCAATACTTCATGCTTTATCATCGCACACGTGGGGAAAATCCCGGGACCAAATGGTGAAGAGATAAAAGGTGTTCAGATTCAGGTTTCTAAGAGAATTCAGATATGGGCAGCGATCATGCGGAAGGTGCTAGTCACTTTTCAGATGACTGACAGTCCTTCGCGCAGATCATTTGAGACAAAATCACAGGAAACTTACGCGCAATACGTTTTGTACGGAAGAGATTTATAAAGAGCTCTTCTGCTTATAGCTACCTAGTACAAAGCCGACATTTTTAGCAATATCCTGAACTTCAAGTACGATGTCTTTGTTGAGATCTCCGATATTCAGAAAGTTCTTTCTCTTACTGAATCCAAGAGCAAATGTTTCGGCCATACATGCGTAACATTCATTTTTCCCAAGAGGGAAGATGAAGAGGTCAATCGACTGCTCTTTAGGAATCTGGGCAACACCACCAAGGTGGTAAGTAAGATCAGGTCTGTCAGCTTCTAATTTAGCAAGCATCTCAGGTTTAATTGATGGTGGAACTGCCACATCAACTACAACAGCGTTTTGCTTAAATAGATCAAGATTAAGGAAACCGTTGGATGCACTTGCACCACAAAGAACGATATCGGCTTGCTTGATCGTTGTGAGATCAGAAGATGCTTCGAGAACTTCCATTACTTCTGGCAGAGCGAGGAATTTTATGAGGTCTTTTTCTTTCGCCCACTGTTCTTTTATGACTCTAACGACTTTTGATTCAGCTTTAGAGTTTGCGATCTCTTCAATGATTTTCTTCGTTGTTTGCTGATACTTCAAGCTGGCATCAATTGGCGTGTGATGGATCATCTGGATTTTACCAACATGATCTGCCATAAGACTCGTTGCCACTGACATAATATTCCCTGCAGCTCCGATGAGTGCCACAGTTGCATTTTTGAGATCCATGTTTTTATCTTCAGCTGATCGTAAAGCTGATTGAACAGTTAGAGCAATAGTGTACGCGTTACCAGTTGTAAGATTCATGCCCCTTGGATTTAAATATAATCCATTTCCAGAAACGATGGATGTGAATTGACCAAGGCCGACAGTTGTAGCTCCAAGTTCTTTAGCGTAATCCACAGCGTTCTGAACTTTCTGAACGATTTTGTATTTTTGTTGAGACGTAAATGTCTTCTTCAATTCTTCAGAAGTTACCGCAATACCCATCATGACGATGTCCATCTCAAGGCCATTAGCATCCACAATAGTTTGAGCGTGATAGATATCAAATTCTGCGATGTCTTTTGTCATCGCAAGAGTCTTCATTAATTTTTCGCCTTGAACACCTTTCAGAGCTCTTGTTACTTTTTTCACGTGAGCTTCATCAATCAAGTGGCAAAGGAATACAGCAAGTGGGCGCTTTCCAACTTCCACTTCAGTTTTAAGAGCAGGAGTGCGCTCATTCTTTACCGGCTGATCTGGATAGAGGGCAGAAAGGAAATAAGCGACGTCTTTATTTCTAAGAGCGAGACTCATATTCGTAAGACCAGTGATGAATTCCTCAACCTGGATAATGTTGAAATATAAGCTTGGCTGGATTCTCATAGTTAAATTGTTAGAGAGAGAAGGATTCATACGTATACCTTCGTGATTCAGGAGAACCGAAGCCATCATATAACCCTGCATTTTGGAATCACAGATTGTCTTGAATTCAA
>JBEIQF010000168.1:0-6929 GCA_040376635.1 Halobacteriovoraceae bacterium | reverse complement strand
TACAGAAAGAGGAATCGTTTCTTTGATAGCTTTCTGAATATCCTCTGACTTTAATTCTCTTTGTTCATGATAGGCAGTGAACAGACCTTCAACGATCACATGCTCAAGTTCAGCTCCTGAGAAACCTTCAGTAAGCTGGACAAGATTTTTAATATCAAAAGTCTTCACGTCTCGCTTTCTTTTCGTTAGATGAATAGTCAGAATATCAGCTCTTGATTGCGCGTGAGGAAGATCCATGAAGAAGATTTCATCAAATCGACCTCGTCTTAATAACTCAGGTGGAAGAGCTTCAATTTTGTTCGCAGTCGCAACTACGAACACAGATGAATCTTTCTCCTGCATCCATGTGAGAAAAGTTCCGAACACTCGAGCGCCAGTACCACCATCAGATGAACCGCTCACTCCACCGGCCAGACCTTTCTCAATTTCATCAATCCAAAGGACACAGGGTGAAACACCTTCAGCGACCTTGAGAGCTCGTCTCATATTTTCCTCAGAGCTACCCACAAGCCCTGAAAAAATCTTACCAAAATCTAGTCTTAGTAAAGGAAGTCTCCATGAATTTGCCACAGCTTTCGCAGTTAAGCTTTTACCACAACCAGGAGCGCCCAAGAGAAGAACACCCTTTGGGGTTGGCAAGCCAAAATCCGAAGCTTTAGTTGAGAATGCCTTCGCTCTTTGCGAGAGCCAGTATTTAAGATTTTGCAATCCACCGACTTCCGAAATTTTTGAATTCGCAGGAAAAAATTCGAGGATGCCAGACTTACGAATAATCTGCTCTTTCTCTTTCAGAACAACCGTAACATCTTTGATATCAAGAACTGAGTCGTTAACAACGGATTTTGCGAAGGCATTCTCAGCTTCCGTGAGCGTTAATCCTTGAGCAGCTCTCACAAGTGCTCGAGCTTCTTCAGGCTTGAGATTTACCGAAGATTTATTCCTTTTAGCAACGACTTCCACAATCGATTGAAGGAGCTCACCAAGTTCCTGTGCATCTGGAAGTGGAATATCAACAAGAGTCACTTCTTTCTCAAGCTCGATAGGAAGATTGAGTCTTGGAGAAGCAATGAGAATAGTCTTATAGCTTCCCTTGAGATCGTGAGCGATATCACGAAGGCGTCGTACTACATGAGGATCTTCAAGAAACGGGTGGTAATCTTTCAGAAGAAAAATACCTGGTGCTTCGTGCTTCTGAATCTGAACAAGTACTTCAAGAGGATCGTTGAATTTCCCCTCGCCTTCGGCCGAATAAAGTTTCATTCCAGTAGTAGCCGTCCAATGGTGGAACTCCTTACTCTGTTTTTGCGCAAGGCTCGATAAAAGATGCTCTAAACGAACCTCTTCATGAGTTAGGAGATAGAGAATTGGATAACGAGCTCGGATAAGGGAATCGATCTCGTTCATAACGGGTTTTACAGGATGTTTTTCATTCATAGGAAAATTGTAAATCAGAGCAGGAATTTATCCAGAGAATTACGTCTTCCAACCTGAAAATTAAGATCATTTACTAAATAAAACCTCGATGTCGACCCTAAAATTTTTCTTATAAATATGTCGATAAAACTGCCTAGCAGCAGCACTTATACACTCATGGAGGAATGTATGTTGAAGCTAAAGCGTTCGATCTTCGTTTCTTGCCTGCTCTTCTCGCAAATCTCCTGTTATTCGCTCAATACAAATTTCTCAATCGATATGAACCGGGTTCCTGCAAATGATGGTCCGGTAGGATCACTATCAGGCAGAGTTCTTGATGCTAAAAACCGACCGATCGTTGGAGCTACCATTACAGTCTCAGAAGAAGGGCGAATTGTTTCTGCTGCCTCTACTGATCAATTTGGACTGTATAGAGTGGATGATTTGCGTTCCAGAGATTATGCCGTGAATGCTTCGGCGGATGGCTTCCGCTCTGATACCTATATGGTGCGTGTGATTGAAGGTGAAGACATTGAATATACTTTTATACTTCCTGATGCATGAAAGGCTTACGTGCTTTTTTGGGAAGGTTGTGAAAAACGAGCATCTCTATTTTAATGTACTGCCCTTTTTCATCCAGGATCCAGAATTTTCGTGACTCTAATTCCTCACCGTGTTCCGGAAAATTTATAGTCGTGTGAACACCATCTTTTGAAAGACAATTGATCTCGTACTTCTCAGATTCATCATCCTCATTTTCTGGCTCGTAAGGATTCACCGAACAAATATAGTCTTTAACTGGAAACATGAAATTTTCAGTGTTCGTCACCTGCTTCACTACCAATTTCCCGTCGGGGTATTTGATGGCGTATTGCCAGTCATGGGCGAAGGCTTGGCTTGAAAAGATCAGGAGAAGCAGGCTTAACATTTTCATGAGCTGATTATATATGCCCTTTTCAATGCAACTTTAACCCATTGATTCCTCATACGTATGGTGTTCGTCTCAGGCCAATTCTGGAGGCGCTAAGAAAGATTAAGAATTGAAATAAGGATATTTGTCATAGAATTCAATAATGACAAAATTTGACTATCATCAGAATCCGAACGATGTGAAACAGATTATTGGGTTATTTCTTGTAATTGGAATCTTTTTAATAATTAAAGGCACATTAAGCTCTAATGTCCCAAGTATCATTTGGGGTAGTGCACTGATTTTTATTGGAACATCATTTGTAAATGGATTGAAAAGAAAGCAAATCATAATCGATAAAAATATTCTTGAAATACCAGTAAACAGCCTTCTCTTTATTAAGCAAAAGAATTTATTCGTAAATCTAAATGAGATCACATCAGTGAGTGAAAAGTTATCAATGGAGTTTATCATTTTAGAACTTAGTGGAAAAAAGACTTATCGAATAAACTCATGGTTCCTGACAGAAGGTGACTATCAAAAATTAAAGTCACACATTATTAATGAGAAGGTCATTTTTCAACCACTTCAACATGATATTAAGATTGAAAGGAAAAGAGCATTTAAATTTTTGTCCATTCTGATGACAATAGCTGTGATAATCGTTGCATACGCTGGAAAATTTCCAGTAAATCTAAAATTTATAACTATAACACTCGTACTTATCCTGTTAGTTAATTTACTTAGCTATGGCCTTTATAAATTAATGCCTAAAATAAATACGAGAAGAACAGAATAAAAAAGGCCCGGATTTCTCCGGGCCTTTGGTATTAGATAGGCGAACTAATCTGCGAGCGTTCATCAACCGGGATTGTCGTTTGATAAACATCAGTGGCATCAAGATCCAGAGCGATTTTTAAAACCTCAGAGGCATTTTCGACGAAGTAAAATTTCAGAGCATTCTTCACTTCTACTGGAACATCCTTCAGGTCTTTTTCGTTTCGCTTCGACATAATCACACGCTCGATCCCTGCTCTGTGAGCGGCGATTACTTTTTCCTTGATTCCTCCCACTGGCATGACTGCTCCTCTCAGAGTCAATTCACCTGTCATCGCAAGTTTCGTATCCACTGTCCTACCAGTGAGTAGCGAGGCGATGGTAGTGAGCATGGTGATCCCGGCAGATGGGCCATCTTTTGGAATGGCGCCTGCGGGAACGTGAACGTGAATGTCTTTACGTTCAAACTCAAAATTAGGAATCGCATGCGCCAGTCTTGATCGTACAAGACTGAGCGCGATCTGAGTCGATTCTTTCATCACGTCACCCAGCTGTCCTGTGACAGTAAGGTGGCCTTTACCAGGCATAAGATTCGCTTCGATGAAAAGAATTTCTCCGCCCATTGGAGTCCACGCGAGTCCTGTGGCGACACCAGGTGGATTGATTCTTTGTGCAACTTCATGAACAAATCTTTCGTTACCAAGAATCTCTTCGAGATCTTTCACCTCTATGCGGATAGGAAGAACGGCGTCTTTCTTGAGGACGTTCTCGGCCATCGCGCGAGCGAGGGTCACGATTTTTCTTTGAAGATCACGCACACCTGCTTCACGGGTGTAAGAGTTGATTACCTTAAGTAAGGCTTCATCACTGACTACGAGATCATTCGATGTAAGTCCGTGCTCGGCCCACTGTTTAGGAATCAGGTGATTCTTCGCTATGTGCAACTTCTCAGCAGTCGTGTATCCGGATAGATCAATGACTTCCATTCGATCAAGAAGCGGACCAGGAATGGATTCAAGACTGTTGGCGGTTGCAATGAAAAACACATTTGATAAATCAAACGGCACATCCAGGTAATGATCCAAGAATGTGGCGTTCTGTTCAGGATCAAGAACTTCAAGGAGAGCAGCAGCAGGATCGCCTCCGTACCCACGTCCAAGCTTGTCGATTTCATCAAGCATGAAGACTGGATTATTTTCACCGGCGCGTTTTATCCCCTGAATAATTCTTCCAGGCATCGCACCGATGTATGTTCTTCTGTGTCCGCGAATTTCTGCATCATCACGAACTCCACCTAAACTACCTCTGACAAATTTTCTTCCAAGTGCCCTGGCAACACTCTGGCCAAGACTTGTTTTACCGACACCCGGAGGGCCGATGAAGAGAAGAATTTGTCCCTTGCCGGTTTTCTTCAATTTCATCACGGCAAGATGTTGAAGCACACGGTTCTTGATTTTATCGAGCCCGTAGTGATCACTATCCAGAACTCCTCTTGCCTTCTCAAGGTTGATGTCTTCGCTCTCATTATTCTTCCAAGGGAGAGCAACAAGAAGATCCAGATAGTTTCTGATCACGTGGGTTTCGGGAGACTGCGGGCCGATGCTCTCAAGACGCTTAAGCTCATCAAGAGCAACTTTAAGGGTTTCAGGTGGCATGCCTGCGTTCTCGATTTTCTGGCGAAGATCTTCTTTTTCTTCCTCGCCTTTATCATTCTCGCCAAGCTCTTCACGGATGGTTTTCAACTGTTCGCGAAGGATGGATTCGCGTTGGAAGCGTCCCATTTTCTGTCCGAGCTTGTCGCGGATGTCGTTCTGCACTTCAAGTGAGTCTTTGAACTTCTGCATGATCTCAAGAAGAACCAGGACTCGATCTTTGAGTCCTGGCGTCTCAAGAAGTTCCTGCTTCTTTGCAGGATCCATGTCGATGTTCGCTGCGGTCAGATACGCAAGCGTAGAAAGGTCATCGACGCCTTTAACGATCTCTGTAAGATGTCGTGTATCACCTGGGAGGAGATTCAAAATCTTATGAGACATCTCTTTCAAAACTTCGAGTATGGTTTTGTACGTAGACTGATCTAAGTCCGGAACATCTTTCCACTCTTCAGCGTAAGCGTGCATTTCATCGCCAACTTCGACGAATTGATTGATGCGATAGCGTGAAACTCCGGTCAGATAAATTTGATAACCGTCCTTGGAATTTCCCCGGACTTTATCGACCTTTGCGAGTGTCCCTACTGTGTAGAGACTGCCCGGAGAAACGTAGTCTTTTTCAAAGTCAGATTTCTGGGCAACTGCAAGAACAAGGCTTCCTGCTTTCATAGAGGCCTCTACAGCGCTGATACTTTGAACTCTTCCGATTCTTAATGGCAATGTCGTGCCGGGCATGATGGTTGTATTTTTTACGGGTATAACTGGTAATGTTTGCATTGAGTCTCCTTATTGGACGGTTCGACAACTATCGAACTATCAAACAAGATGGGCACGTCTTTCCGGCCGTCAATGTTCGGTTGTTTAAAATTCTGATCTGGATTAAAATTAAGGTACTTAACCGGAGTGGTATGAAAAAAGATTACAGCCCTAACCTCAAAAAAATGCCTGTTTCCGCGATCTTCTATGCTTTGAGTGATCCTGCCCGTTTGGAAATTATCCTGACTTTGCTTGAGGAAAAAGAGCTCTCTTGTGGGCAGTGCAAAACTGAACTGTCTAAATCAACTATGTCCCACCACTTTAAGGTTTTGCGTGAGGCCGGTCTCATTCAAAGACGAGAGGAAGGAAAAGTTCATTTCATTTCGTTACGTGTGGATGAAATTGAAGAAAGAATGCCGGGTCTTTTTAAACTTCTGAAAGCGATGAAGAAGCCTTTATAAGAAGATCATCAAACTCAATGTGCTTAAGCCCTAAGCGGTGAATCTGCTCTTTTGAATGCCCTACAAAGACAAAGCTCCCACCTGTGCGCTTCTTCCAATCAAGAAGAAGCTCTTCGATCTCAAGCGTTTTCTCATGATCAAGATTGGCCGTTGGTTCATCAAGCAATAAGACTTTTGGTCTGAGAGTGAGAGTTCTAAGAACTGAAATCATTTGCTTCTGCCCCGTTGAAAGAAGCGAAACATTGGCCGTCGGGATCTGCCACTTTTCCAGATACTGTTGGAAATCGAAAGACACTTTGTGATTCTGATAGATCGCGAGTTTTAACGGAGCTTGAAAGAAATCTTCCACAGTCCCCTGCTTCATCATCATGTGAGCTGTAGAGAGATAAAGAACATCACTCCTGAATTCTTCCGTCTTCAAAGTATTCACAAGAACGCCGTTGTACAAATAACTCTCATAAGTCGCTGGTGCTAAGAGTGCGAGAGCTTTCAGAAGAAGAGATTTGCCACTTCCATTCTTCCCTGACAGAAGAATGCCTTCGCCTGGTTCAAGATGAAAGTTGATCACTTTGTGATTTGGAAGTTTCAGGTGTTTTATTCGAAGCATGGAATTCCTGCTTCTGTGAATTTATGCCTGCGGGTGAAGCTTAAGGCAAAGTTTGTAGCTGTGTAGGTTCCTGTCATGACCAGAAACATAATGATGATCTGAGTGACTGCGGCTTCCGTCGGAGTATTTCCACCGAGAATCTGACCGGTCATCATGCCGGGAATGGAAACGATCCCCATGCTTGTCATGGAGTTCAAAGTCGGAGTCATAGCAAGTTTGAGGGATCTCAGATTAATATGATTTGTTGCCTCTTTCGGTGTGGCACCCAAGGCAAGTAATGAAATCACTTCTTCTTTTTTTGTTTTAAGTTCTGTTCCAAAAAAATCTACCCCGACAGAAATTCCGTTCAGGGTATT
>JBEIQF010000164.1:0-7058 GCA_040376635.1 Halobacteriovoraceae bacterium | reverse complement strand
CTTCTTCCATTCAGTAACAAGATCCTTCATGACACTTGAATAAAACTTTTCAAACTTACGGTTTGTGAGCTTATCGACAGAATTATAGAACGTAAGTGGATTGTATGATCTTTCAGCAGACTCATTCGCCAGATCTGAAAGAAAGAGATCACCGTATTCGTTACGAAGCCATGAAGTGTAGAAATATCCGTAGTAATAATGATTCGGAATGTAGTCATCATAAGAACCGAGATGGGCCTTATCGTAATTAAAATCTTTCCCAGACAAAAGAAGAGTCCTGAGATCTCTGTCAAATAAAGGAAGTCTTCCTCGCCCCCCTCTGGTGAGAGCCGTTTCCATTCCTACGGCATCTCCTTCGAGAAACCATGGCGGAAGTGTTAATCCCAGACCCAAGGCCTGGCCAACTTCTCCAAGGACAATTTCCAGGGCCTTGTTAAACCCTCTTCTGGTTTTTTGAAACTGAACGACGTGACGAAATTCGTGAATGGCTAATGTCTTGATCCATTCAGTATTTGTAAGCTCCGGATCAACTGCAGGAGTAACATAAAACTCTGAACGCCTTGGCGCCAGAGTGACAAAGCCGTTGGATTGTACTGATTGGTTCTGAAGAATAAGAGGAATTCTATGAGGCTTCGTCTCAAGTGATCTCGTGACGTAAGGATAGGCCTTCTCTAAAAGATGAGCCGCCCTCTGAGCATCTTCCTCAATTTCCTCAGGGAAGATCACATCAAAGTACTCCGTTGTGATATGTCTCCACTTCATGTCAGGAGGATTCTGCTCAAAATCAAAGGCAAGGAAGGGTGCTTCGATGACAGAGGCAAATGCCACTTGAGTAAGGAGCAAGGCCAAAAACAGAAATTTCATCAACAGCTTCCTTTCAGCTCTTCCCAGAGTGATTTTGCGACCACTCCCAATTGTTGTTTCTTGAGACGGATCATTTTGATATCCAGCTCGCGAGGATGAATATCTTCAAAATCCAGAATGATGAGTTTTTTCTCAGCTATTTCTCTTTCGATAGTATGATCCGGTAAGTGTCCCCAACCAAGACCAGCGAGAATAATATCACGTTTGAAGTTACCTTCATTAATTCTCCACTTCTTCCCAGTATCAAGAAGACCGAAGCTCGCACCTTTTGGATTTTTATCGCCAATCACAATCTGATCAATCTCTTTCAGATCATTTTGATTTTTTACTTTACGTTCTTTGTAAAGCTCACGGCTCATTACCGGTAGCATTTTTACAGTCGTAATCGGTAAAATCTCAAAGGCATTTTTATCTCCGATAAAATGCGTAATACCGATCTGAGCTTCTTTTGAGAGAATCTTTCTTTCAGTTTCACTCAGAATATCAAAACCCAGATTTAATTTTGTATTAGGAAAACGATCGCCGAAATTTTTCAAAATATGAAGAAGTTTTGGTAAAGGAGAAATCCCATCAACTGAAATAAAGATTTCTGGCTCTTCGAGTTTTCTGAAACTGTTGGATAAACCCTCAAGCTCACTCATTCCCTGAAGCACTTTGAATGAACGCTCATAAAAAGCTTTTCCATGTGCCGTGAGTTCTGGCCTGTAACCACTCCGATCAAAAAGATCAACTTCCATTTCTTCTTCGAGTTTCTTGATGGCCAAACTTATAGCAGGTTGAGTCTTAAACAGCTGCGCGGCAGCAGATTTGAAGCTTCCGGTCTCAACAATCTTATGAAAAACAAGGACTTGATCAAATGTCATCTGTATAACTTTTATTAATATAGTTTATCAAAAAAACTGTCTTTTTTTTTATCAAAACTTCGATCATGATGGAAGCACAAAACAATCAATCATTCTGACAAACATAGGAGTTTAAGATGAAAACATTGATAGCAGCAGTATTCGCAGTATCTACAGTGGGCGCAGCTTTCGCACAAACTACTTACAAAGTAGATCCAGCTGCTTCAAAAGTTACTTACGTTGGTAAGAAAGTAACTGGTGAGCACACTGGTAACGTAACAGTGAAGAGCGGTAACCTTGTAGTAGCTAAAGACGACACTCTTTCTGGTGGTGAAGTTGTTGTGGATATGAATTCACTCACAAGCACAGACCTTACAGACAAAGACTACAACGCTAAATACGTTGGCCACATGAAGTCTCCGGATTTCTTCAACACTGAGAAGTATCCTGAGTCAAAACTTGTGATCAAGTCATCTAAGAAGACTGATAAAGGTCTTGAAGTAACTGGTGACCTTACAATGATCGGTCAAACTAAGCCTGTTACTTTCGTAGTAACTGATTGGAAAAAAACTGATGCTCAGGTTTCTGGTAAGTCAAATCTCGTTCTTAACAGAACAAACTGGGGCCTTAAATACGGTTCAGCATCATTCTTCAAATCGCTCGGTGATAAAGCTATCAACGACGAATTCACTCTGGCAGTAGATCTTTCAGCTAAGAAATAATTTCTCCCAAATAGGGCCCCAAATAGGGGCCCTTTTTATTTCCGCTTCCTCGCCTTTCCTGGAATTTCCGACTACAATCTTTCCATGATCCGTTTCCTTATACTCTCAGTCTTATTAACCTTCGTGGCCGAAGCAGCTACGATTGCGATTATTGATACTGGATTTGACCTGGATCATGACTTCCTGAAACCTAAAATCCTTAAAAAAGAAACAGACGAAGAGGCCATCGATTTTTATGGCTGGGATTTCTTTGACAACAGTCACCTGAAAAAACCTGTGATTGATGACAAGAACTCACTTCAGGAAATTCTCCTATTCCGCAGTTTGCGCGCTAAAGGTCACCGTCAGGGACTTTCTATTGATGAGTTTGAATGGTTCAAAAAAAGAAGTGCTGATAAGGCCTTCATGGAAAAAGTAAGGCTGTTTAAGAAGCATTCCCATGGAACTTTCGTGGCAGGAATTGCTCTGCGTGAAGGTGAGAATATCAATATCTTCCCTATCCGTGGTCTTAATATCCCAAATCCGGTTGTGGCCGTGGAAGATTCGACAACGGAAAACCGCGCTCCCCTGAAAAGTAAAACTCCTGAAGAGAAATTTGTGGAAGAGATCAAGAATTCACTCGACCGCGTTTCAAGGAAGTTCTCTAAGATCTGTAGCTTTGTTTCCGGCAAAAGAATTGAAGTCGTCAATGCCTCTTACGGGATCACTTACAAGAACCTCATGACGAAGTTCCGTGAGCAATACAAAGAGATGATCGGTAAAGAAATTGAAGAGACGAAACTAAAACTTCTCGTTGATGATTATTTCCAGAAACTCTACTCACGTGGTGAAAAGACCATGAGACGCTACCCGAATATCCTGTTCGTTTTTTCGGCGGGTAATTCCAGTTTGGACAATGATCAATTTCATCACTACCCTTCGCGCATCAAAGTTCCCAATGCGATAGCTGTAGCTGCCATGAATGGTGATTATCTGGCGACCTTTTCTAACTATGGCCAGAAATCAGTTGATGTAGGAGCACCAGGAGTTGCGATTCTTTCCCTTGTGCCGAAAGTCTATCAGGCCAGTGGCGCCGATCTTTACTCACCTTCGAGTGGTACGTCGATGGCCGCACCTTACGTCTCAAATCTCGCTGCCCAGATCCTGAATACAAACCAGAAACTCTCTCCTGCCGATATCAAGACGATCATTCTTGAGACTGGTGATTATAAAGATCATTTGAAATCCAGACTTGCTTCAGGTGCAATCGTTAATAATCAAAAAGCTCTCAAAGCAGCGCTTCTCTCAAAAGATATGCCCCTTGATCAGGCTATTAACCTTGGTAAGTCAGATCTTATTCCAATGGAAGACAAAATTTCGATTGGCCTTCCTCCAGCGATTTCACCGGAGGACATGCAGAAAAAAGTGATGGAGTCGATACCGAGTGTGATTACACCTCAAGATGTGGATGAGGAACCATCAGTTGAAACAATGAGGCCAGTTCCTACCAAACCAGAGTCTTCTTCACCGAAGAGTCCAAAGAAAGAGCAACCGGACAATTCAATGCCGCCTGTTTCAGCTCCTCAAGATGAGCTGCCGAAATCTTCTGATCCAGTCCCTGCCAATCAAACTTCAGAACAATCTCCGACACCTTCCGAGGAGCGACCTGCATCTTCTTCTCAATCTCAACCTTCACTCCCTGAAGCTCAATCCCCAGAGACTTCCCCTTCATTGCCGCAATAGTCAGCATACAACTCGCGAGAGATGTACACATAAGGTCAGTTGGTGAAAAGGCTTCGCCTTTACCGTTATTGTCTTTTGGAGCGTCAGTGATGATTTCGTTTTTTGAATCAAGGTGAACGGCCATCGTGCGGAAGCCGCCCTGATATTCTGCTTTCATCTGGTGCATGAGAAATCCTTGTTAAGTTTCTCTCATGCTACCATAAGAAGGTGCCCCTAAGAAAGGGGCCCTTCTACTGATTTGTTTTTCGTTCCGGAAATCTGAATTTTCTTAGATTGAGATTTTTCTTCTTTTGGAAGTGTCACTTCAAGAACTCCGTTCTCAAAACTAGCTTCAATCGCATCAGAGTTTACATTCTGTGGAAGACTGAATACTCGAGAGAATTTACCATAGCGTTTCTCTGAGCGTAGAACATTGTTCTTATCAGTTTTCTTCTCGTATTTTCTTTCACCAGAAATATGCAGGTGATTGTCTTTTACTTCAATATCAATGTCTTCCTGGCGAAGTCCCGGAATATCCAGACTGATTGAATACATTTTATCTTCGTCATGAATTTCACAAGACGGAGCAAATTGAGTCTCATTATCTGTGAATACATCGAAGAATCTCTCAAGCTCTTTTTCCCAAGAAGTTGGAGCATTCAAATGAGATTTACGTGATGGTCTTAAATCGAATTGATACATACTTGCCTCCTGTTTATAAGCTGAAAACTTGTACTTCGCTTTCTTACTTAAAAAATGGGAGCACCTTTTTTAACGTCAAGGTTTCAAAATAAAAAAAATTATTCCGCCCGTAAGTATCAGTATCGCCGAATTAATTTTCGGGAATTTAACGTGTAGAAACAGCGCTAAAGCACCGATTATTAGCGTTGGTAAAGTCGTAAGACTTTCTTTTCCAAGAAGCATCAGGACGTAAATCATGAGTCCTATCGATGCAGCATTAACTCCGTCAAGAAAGGCCGAAAAGAATAATGATTTTCTAAGTTTAAAAATAAAGGGCGAAACAGCTGCTACCAGGATAAATGACGGGAGGAAAATTCCAGCTGTAGAAACGATTGCACCCTCAACTCCATTTATAATGTATCCAATAAATGTTGCCGTCGTAAAAACAGGTCCTGGAGTTACCTGACCAATTGTTACTGCATCTAAAAGTTGAGTTGAAGTGAGGAGTGTTGTGTCTTCAACAAGTCCTTTCTGAAGATACGCAAGGAGAACATAACCACTACCAAATAGTACTGAACCAACTTTGATGAAAAATAAAAAGAGCTCAAGAGATAGACTTAATTTGAACGTTATTCTCTGTAGCCCATAGAAGATACCCAGGCCGAAGATGACAATTAATTCATTCATGCCGAACCAGGACATGACCAGGGCCAGACCTGCAATAACGTAATTGAATTTATTCGTGAGTGCAGTTTTGCTGAATTTAAAAATCGCAACAACCACAATCGCAAAAACGACTGGTCTCATCCCATGAAGAATATGAAGAGTGTCAGGAAAATTGCCGATTGATTGGTACAACCAGGCAAGACCCAAGACGATGAAAAAGGCAGGCAGAATAAACGTCAAACCACTGACGATGAGACCTCGCCATCCCTGAAGCCTGGCACCAATGAAGATGGCAAGCTCAGTAGAATTCGGCCCGGGAATAAGGTTGGCCGCTCCAATGAGGTCCATGAGTTCAGAATCCGTCAGCCATTTCCTTTTCTCGACTACTTCGGTGCGCATCATGGCCATGTGAGCGGCCGGACCGCCGAAAGCAGTACATCCAAGTTTCAGAAAGACTTTGAAAATGTCTTTGAGTGTAGGTTCCGTCATAGTTTACCCTATAGGATTTTCCTTCAAAAAAGGCCGTCTTACGACTAAAATCTCCCCATAACAGGAGATTCCAATGACTAAAAAAGTGGCCACAAAGCGCCCTAAGGCAAAACTCTCGCCTAAGAAGTTAATTAAAAAAGTTATCGCGAAAAAACTCGATCCTAAATCTCAGACAATTGAATCTCTCATCGAGCTCATCAAAACAACTTCAACTGTGATCCCTGATGACGTAGCAAAAACACTTATGAAAGCGCGTTCTCAGGAAGAGCAGAACACAACTGCTTCGTACGCGATGAACATCATTAAAGACAACATGGATCTTGCGAAATTTAAATCGCAGCCACTTTGTCAGGACACGGGAACTGTTATTTTCTTCGTTTATCACCCACCCGGATTCCATCAGAATGCTTTCAAGGATCTGATCAAGAAAGCGGTTGTTGAGTCGACAAAGAAAGGTTACCTCCGTCAGAACTCTGTGAACTCTCTAACGGGTGAGAACGCAGGAACAAATCTTGGTGAAGGTCACCCTTCTATTCACTTCTATGAAACGAAAGGCAAAGAAGTAGAAGTTAAACTTGTTCTTAAAGGCGGCGGTTGCGAAAACGTTTCTGCTCAATACTCTCTTCCAGATACAACTCTTGGAGCAGGCCGTGATCTTGAAGGCGTTCGTAAAGTTGTGATTGATGCAGTTTACAAAGCTCAAGGTAAAGGCTGCGGTCCAGGTGCATTGGGTGTATGTATTGGTGGCGACAGAGCTGACTCTGCTTACTTCGCTAAAAAACAACTTCTTCGCAAACTTGATGACAAGAATTCAATTCCTGAACTATCAAAGCTTGAAAATGAAATTGTAGAGACGTGTAACAAGCTTGGAATCGGCCCTATGGGTTTCGGCGGTAAGACAACTCTTATTTCTTGTAAGATGACTCATGCTAACCGCGTTCCTGCCTCTTTCTTTGTTTCTATTTCATACATGTGCTGGGCATTCCGTCGTCAGGGCGTAGTTCTCGATGCTAAGAAAAACACAATTAAAAAATGGTTGTACTAATATGAAAAAACTCAGCTACCCATTCTCTCCAGATCAGGTTCGTGAATT
>JBEIQF010000376.1:0-3145 GCA_040376635.1 Halobacteriovoraceae bacterium | reverse complement strand
CCGATCTTACCTGCCTTCTGGGCGAATTCCAGGAAGTCCTGATTCTCTCGAATAAGATTCTGAGACTTCACTTGTTCCGTCATATCCTGGAAGGTTACACCTACAGCGAAAATTTCACCTGAAGCAGGATGTTTGATTGGATAATAACTTACCTGCCCAGAAACCGGACATGAACTATGGCCAGCAAGACCTGTCATCGTAATGCCCATGAAAGATTCACCCGATTCAAAAACCTTTTCAATCATCATCTCCATTTCATCAGCATCGGGAACAATCTCTTTAATTGTTCTACCTAAATGCATTTCTGGAGAAAGTTCATTATAGCGGGCGAGTGTTTCGTTGATTCGAATGTATTTATGTTCACGATCGATGAGAGCAAAACCAATGGGAGATTTATGAATGGACTGATCGAGAATGGCGAGAGCTTCTTCCGCCACACGTTTATGCCGAAGGTTCATATTGAGCTGAATCTCTTTAACCTGTGCCTCTTCCTGAACTTCCACAACTGTTGCCATAAAATAACCAACAATCGCCGTACCAGCACTCAAACACTGAATCCATAATAGATCCCGCTCCGGAGAGCTGACATCAAACACACCCCAAAGGTAGGTTGAACGCCAGATCGCCATAAATCCAACAATCATCGTTGCGACACTCACGCCTCTGAAGCTGAAGCGAAGTGCTGCCCATGTAAGAAGAGGAAGAAGGGCGAATTTTTTAACACCATCATTATCAAAGGCCCAATAACTAGTTGTTGTAAGAAGAATGAAAAGAAGAATGCCTTCCGGATTCGAATATTTTCTACCCTGAAGTCTTGTAAAGCTCAGGATGAATGGAGTGAAGATCAGAATGCCAAGTGAGTTACCAATAAAAAATGTCACCCACGTTTTAGGTATGGCCGGTAGATTTACCATTCCGCCAAAATACATAAAGGCAATCGCCACAGTGCTCGCAATGAAAGGTGCAAGGAAGACAGCGATTCCAATGAAGTTGAAAATATCTGCGGGGCTCTTAAATTTAAAACGTCCTTTTCCAACAGCATGGAGAAGGATGGAGGCAATCATGGATTCAAGAAGAGCTGAAGTGATGAGACCAATGAGAGAAATGAAAGGTGCCTGGCTACGGAAGGCCAGATAACAAACACCAAGGATAATTCCGGGAATGACTTGCGGCCATCCGAAGATCAGAACCATAGCGAGTGCAAGACCACTTGGCGGCCACAAAGGAGAAGCGTTCACCTGATAAGTTGAAAAAAGAAGACCAACGTTCCCAGCGAGAACATAAGTGAAGGCGAGAAGAATATTCATGAGTCCCAATTTCCTGTAGGAAAGAAGAACCCTGCCCTGGTCTGTCATGAATGAGGGAAATAACAAGAATAAAGATTGAGTTCAAGGGATTCAAGAAAACTTATGTTGCCGTTAAATCGAGGTAAGTAAGGAGTTCACACCGTCAGAACTCATAGCTCCAGCTTGTCTTTTGATTTCCTTCCCATCCTTGAAGATTATGGTGCAAGGGATACCACGGATACCAAGGCTGCCCGAGAGTGCCTGCTCGGACTCAGTGTTGATCTTAAGGAAGACTGCCTTGTCGTTGTGAAGTGAAGCTTTCTCAAACTCAGGCCCATACATCTTACAAGGGCCACACCAGCTCGCCCAAAAATCCACGATCACTGGTTTATCACTCGCCTTTAAAATTTTTTGAAAATCTGCACTGCTTACTTCGCTGACAAGACCATGAAAACGAATTGTGGACTGACATTTCCCACACACACAGCTTTCGATGCCTTCTCAATTTGAATTCGATTCACTGAATGACAATTTGTACACGCTGCAAATGTATGGCCCATAATTCCCCCGAGCTTTTAAGTATAATACGCCTTGAATCCTTGAAATTCTATTCTGATTTAGTGGCCTGTCTTTTGCTTCTTCTGATTAAGTCACTATTTGAATGCGGGGTGCAACCCCAGGAGGTTAGAATGAACAAAAAATTGTTAATGCCAGTTATGATGTCGGCGCTCATCGCTGTGACAGCATGCAGTCACAGAAAAGAAGAGAAAAAGTCGACTATGAATGAGACATCATCTTACGCCATGCCTGTTAGTCAGGAAGGTCTTAACAAGATGACTGAATCATGGCCGCAAGCTTCGAAATCGGCCATTCAAGGGCTTCAGGCGAAGTACGGTTTACCAAGTGCCGTCACAGACGACATGGTTGTGTGGTCTACCTCAGCTCCTTTTAAACGCAGTATCGTTTACAAGGAAGAAGTGAACCACCAATTCCCTATCCAGCACTCCGATGTCCTCATGCAAACTGTAGATTATCGCGTGCCACTGGATAAAGTATCTCAACTTTCTAAGTTCGATGGCTCGCTGATCATCGATCGTACGAAAGGTGAACTCTCTGCAAGAAATGACAAAGAAGAAATGAACATTCTTGCCTTGAATCTTGCAGACAAAATTGTTCGTGGTGAAATGACTGCTGAACAAGCTCGTCGAGAGTTTACAAAAAATGCTGAATCATTCGCAGCAGGCTCAAGCAGCGAATTGATTTCTTCATTGAATTTCAGTTCAAGAGGTGAAACTTCTGATCCTGATACGATGATGCAGTCTCAGCAGGAAGGTCAGCCAGTGATTCAAAAAGCTAAGGAATCATCTGACGTTCAAGACGTAATTATGGACGAAGAATAGAAAATAAGTTTTGATCCGGGCCATAACCATCCTGTGGCCCGGATTTTCCTCGATCTTTTTTAGAATTTCATCTCAGTAACCGGACAAACGAACTCTTCAAGACTCTTCTTAAAATCACTCTCAAATTCTTCCTGAGGCTGGTCCGCGATTTTCTGGAAAGGAGACTTCCTGATTTCAGCTACAACATCAAATGGAAGATCTGCTTCAAGTGAATCAAGTCCGCGTGGAAGTGAATTGATAAGTCCACGATAAGCACGAGCATATCCGAACGCTTTATCCTGGCGTTTAAAACCTTCATAGAAACATCCGACGATCTCACCTTTCTCAGCAAGGGAAAGATTCTGCGATTGTCCGAGTGTCTCTCCCCATTGGTCCATGAATGGTCCTACCGGAATAAGGAATTTATGAGAACGACGTAAGCACTTAGCTTGTCTCATCGACATGTGACGGTGATTTTCT
>JBEIQF010000487.1:0-1937 GCA_040376635.1 Halobacteriovoraceae bacterium | reverse complement strand
TGTTTCTTGGATTCTTCCTCTTCCGCTTTAGCGCCCCAGTCTGGCCGCCGGTAGAAATTGAAAATGCTCCTAAGCTTATTCCTTTCTTCTCAACCATCGTGATGGCGCTTTCAAGCTTCACGTACTGGAAGATGGAGAAGGGTGTTGAGGGCCGTAAGAAGTTCTGGTTAGCGACAACTGCACTTGGAATATTATTCCTTGTTTCTCAGTGGTCACTCTGGAGTGCTCTTGCAGCGTCTGGAATTTTTGTTTCAAACGGTGCGGTACCGTCGATGGTTTATGCTTTTACCTGGATTCATGCCGCTCACATTGCGATCGGTTTGGTTCTTTTGTTCTGGCTTGGCCATTTAATTTTCAGAAGACCTGAAGCGGTGACTGAAACGAAACTCATCAACGTGGGTAAGTTCTGGCACTTTCTCGGGATCATCTGGCTCATTATGTATTTAATGTTGTTTGTTTTATAAAGGAATGACGATGAAACTTCTCCTTGTTTCAATTGCAGCTCTCTTCTTGTCTACTGCATGTGTAGTAGAGAAGGCGCCGTTCAAAGAAAGCAAAATTCTTAACGGTAAAGAGGTTAAAGCTTCTACTCTAAATCTTGGTTACACGACATACGTTGAGTACTGTATTCAGTGTCACGGTATGGACGGTAAAGGAAATGGCCCGGCATCTAAAGGCCTGCTTCCACCTCCACGTAACCTCACTCAGGGTCTTTATAAGTTCCCTTGGGTTCCTTACGGTGAGCTTCCGCATGATGAAGATTTCGCGCGTATTATCCGTCACGGCCTAAAGGGTTCAGCAATGCTTCCTTGGGATATTTCGGATGAGCGTCTTCATGCAGTTACTCAATACATCAAGACTTTCGCTCCTGAAGTTTGGGAAGGAAAAGATAAAGTTCTTGGTAACAAGTTTGAACTTCCAGCTGATCCGTTCGGCGATACGTATAAGCACATTGCGATCGAAAAAGGTCGTAAGGTTTATCACGTAACGGCCGCATGTACTCAGTGTCACCGTGGTTACGCTACGAAAGAAGAAATCAACGGTTGGGCAAAAGAAGCAAATACAACAGTTGAAATCGGTGCAGACTACTATCAGCTGAAAAATCAGGACGGGGAGTATAACTATAAAGTTCTTCCACCTGACTTCACATACCACCAGCTTCGTTCAATCACAGATGTACCTTCAATCGTTCAGCGTCTTATGTACGGTGTAACTGGTTCAGGTATGCCAGGTTGGAAAGATGTTGTAACTGATGAAGAGCTTTGGGCCCTTGCTTACTATGTTCAGGACCTTCGTGAAACAGGTGCTGACATGACTAAGCGTAACGTCCTTATGGATAAAGTGAACAAACAGTAATGACAACGACAACTCATCCTGAATTCATTCGCAAATCGAACGTGGTGGAAAACCTCGTTCGATCTAAATTGTTCTGGGTGATCTTCCTTGTAGCAGGGTTCTCATATCCGATCTGGAAATCGTTGAATCGTACTCTTCCACCTCCGCTTCCTGTGATTGCTCAGGTGCCTGAGTTTGAATTGATTTCTGAAAACGGTCAGCGTTTCGGATCAAAAGACTTAAAAGACAGAGTGTATCTAGCGAACTTCGTTTTCGCTCGTTGCCCGTCTGTTTGCCCTAAAATGCTTGGAGATCTCGAGAAAATCCAAAAACGCATTCGTGGAACAGGGAAGAAGGTAGCGATTGTTACTTTCACTGTTGATCCTGAACACGATAACGAAAAAGTTCTGTTTGATTTAGCTCGTAAACATAAAGCTAATCCGTACACGTGGACATTCCTCACAGGTTCGGACAAAGAGGCCATGTTTAAGCTTTATCGCGATGGCTTCAAGGTAGGGGTGGAGAACACTACACCTCAATCTTTGATGGAGATCGCTCACTCAGAAAAGATTGTTCTGGTTGACCAGGAAAACAGAGTTCGC
>JBEIQF010000104.1:0-10181 GCA_040376635.1 Halobacteriovoraceae bacterium | reverse complement strand
TCACTTATTGTGGGCCTTGATGTTTGTGGGATCGATCTCATCCTGGAAGATATTTCTCAATCCCTCAAATCTCAAAAGGGTGGAGTGATTGAAGTGAACGCGGGGCCTGGAATTCGCATGCATCATTATCCTGTTAAAGGAACTCCAAGAGATGTCGGCGGGGCCATTGTTGATTCCATGTTTCGTGAGAAGAGTGATGGAAGAATTCCGGTTATTTCTGTGACGGGAACAAATGGAAAAACAACAGTGACGAGACTTCTCGATCACGTTTTCCTGTCTATTGGTATGAAGACAGGTATGACGACGACAAATGGTATTTATATTAACGGTAATCTGGTGTCGGACGGTGATACGACTGGCCCGGTTTCGGCGAGAACTGTTCTTTCTGATCCAACTGTCGATATCGCGATTCTCGAAACGGCAAGAGGCGGAATCATCAGACGTGGTCTCGGTTATGACTGGAGTGACGTCGGAATCATCACCAACATCCATGCTGATCACATCGGTCAGGACGGAATTGAAAGCATTGATGATATCCTGAGAATTAAATCTCTCGTAGCTGAAAGAGTACGGCCGGGTGGAACGATCATACTCAATGCGGATACACCTGAACTCGTACAATTCGCTCGTGAAAAACTAGATATCACTTCAAGAACACTCGTTTATTTTTCATTGAATGATCGCTCGAAGGTGATTGATGAACACGTGAATGCCGGAGGAAGTGCATACGTCCTGAAAGGTAACGACATTGTCTTAAAATCTCCCATGGGTGAAGAAATCATCATCTCCGCCCTTGAGATTCCCATGACTCTCGGAGGGACAGCGAGTTTTCATATCGCCAATGCGATGACGACTCTAGCTGCCTGTGATGCTCTGAAAATGTCCCGGGATCAGTCTCTGCGCGGACTTTGTTCTTTCCTTCATCACGAAAACAACAAAGGTCGCACGAACCTTTACAAAGTGGGACGTGGGCATGTGCTTGTGGATTATGGACATAATCCCGATGCTCTCATTGCTATCGGATCGATGACGAAGAAGTGGAATGTTTCAAAACGTACAGGTGTCATCACAACTCCTGGTGATCGCTCTGACGACATGATCAGAATGTCAGGGATAGCTGCTGCTCTCGTATTCGATAAGGTTATTGTGAGAGAAGACACCGATCTTCGTGAAAGGGCACCGGGGGAAGTTGCAGGCATTCTTTGCGAAGCAGTGAACAATGAAAAACGAAGTATTGAATGCATCATTGCCAGAGATCCCATTGAATCTCTCAAATTGTCCGTGGATCAGATGGAAGCAGGAGAACTCGTCATTTATTTTTATGAGTCATTTGATGAAACGATAAAAGCTTTGAGTGAGATGGGAGCAGTGGAAACTTCTTTCACGACACTCATTTATGATTTCACAAAAGATAACTATCTGACTGAAGTTTCCTACCAATAGGATAAAACATGACCCGTAAAAAAAATGGAAAGCTTATTATCATTGGCGGACGGGAAGATCGTGAAGATACAAAACGAATCCTGTATGAAGTCGCAAAAGGTGTCGGGAACGGAAAACTTTGTATCGTTTCTGTCGCAAGCACGGTCGGTGATGAGCTGTGGGAAATCTATCGTCAGGTCTTCAAAGAACTCGGAGTAAAAAATCTTTCTCATCTGGATGTTTATCACAGAACGGAGAGTGTGGATCAAAATGCCCTGAAGGCCGTGAAAGATGCTGATGCCATTTTCTTCACAGGTGGTGATCAGTTGAAAATTACCAGTGAGCTCGGGGGCACTGTTGTTCTTGATAAGATCATGGACATTTATCACTCGGGTGGAATTATCGCGGGGACTTCCGCTGGCGCTTCGGTGATGGGTGAAATCATGATGACCTCAGGTTTATCAGATTCATCTTTCCGAATCGGGAATCTGAGAATGGCGCCTGGCCTTGGTCTCACAAGTTGCATGTTAATTGATCAGCATTTTGCTGAGCGCGGACGAATTGGACGCCTGATAGGCGCTGTGGCCCATAACCCAAAATATCTAGGTATCGGGATCGATGAAGACACCGCTATTATTCTCGAAGATAAAGTGAAGTTTCACGTGATTGGTTCCGGAACTGTTTATGCCCTGGATGCTCATGAAGCAAGTGGGAGTAACCTGGTTGAAGGAATAGAGAACACTCCGCTGTCACTTTTTAATATAAAAATGCATCTTTTGGTTGATGGTGATGAATTTGACCTTCAAAAAAGGCTGCCCATGAAAGCGGTGAAAAAATGAACATCTATCAGGAAACTCTTCTCGAAGAATGCCTCAGGAAATACAAACTTTCGGAGAAGGTTGTTCTTGCCTACAAAAAATGCCCTCGCCATAAATTTCTTCATCTCGATTATTCGATGGAAGAGATCTACATGGATATTCCACTTCCCATTTATGAAGACGCTCATTATGTTTCCACAATCTCGCAACCTTCATTCGTGTTACTGATGATAGATATGCTCGACATCACACCGGCCTCCAAGGTTCTTGAAATCGGTGCGGGAAGTGGATGGAATGCGGCCCTCATGAGTACCATGGCCGAAAAAGTAGTGACGATTGAAATTATTCCGAAGCTTGCGCAGGAGACTCGCGAAAACATCGCCAATCTAGGCTTTCAGAATATTATTGTTGTTCAAGGTGACGGCTCTCACGGATTTTTACCTGAAGCTCCTTATGATCGTGGCATTTTCACTGCAGGCGCCACGGATCTTCCTCGGGCCTTCCACGAACAAATCAAAGTTGGTGGAAAACTTTTGTTCGTGATGAAGACAAGTGGCGTGGACATACTTTTACTCCTAGAGAAAAAAGAAGATTGTTTTCAAGAACTCTCACGCCTCCCTTGTTCGTTTGTTCCGATGAAAGGTGAGAAAGAAGCTCACTTCGATAGAAGTCTCGATCGCTTTGTCTCCCGAAAAAAACCTTTGAAAATATGGCCAAATTCAAAAACAGGCGGAAAGGATTCCGTCTTTTCAGATAGTTACATTGAAGATGATGATTCCCATTTCCATCCTGATTTGCAATGATAGGGCGACACCAAACATTCAATAGGGGTAACACACATGGGATTAATATTCTCGGCCAACGATATTTTGGAAAGATCGCGCGGACTAACTTTCGATGACGTTCTTCTTATGCCATGCCACTCAGAAATGAGTTCGCGTCGTGCTCCTAACCTTGAATCTAAAGTAACAAAAAATTATACGCTCAAGACTCCGATCATTTCAGCGAACATGGATACAGTCACTGAATACCAGATGGCGCTAAAAATGGCGGAACTTGGTGGACTCGGAATTCTTCACCGATTCATGTCTCCTGAAGAACAAGTTCGTCAGGTGAAATTACTTAAAGAGAAAAAGATTCTTGTAGCTGCTTCAATCGGTGTGAAAGAAGACGGCATGAGAAGAGCAGATCTTCTTGCAGATGCAGGCGTAGATATCTTCACCATCGACATTGCTCACGGAGATTCTGTGATGATGTTTGAAACTCTTGATTACGTGAAAAAGAAATATCCTAAGATCGATGTTATCGCTGGTAACACAGCTATGCCTGAAGGTGTTCGTGGTCTTATCGAGCATGGAGCTGATGCTGTTAAAGTTGGTATCGGTCCAGGATCAATGTGTACAACTCGTATCATCACTGGTTGTGGTGTTCCTCAGCTTTCTGCTGTTGCGATGTGTGTTCTTGAAGCTCGTAAGCACAATATTCCTGTTATAGCTGACGGTGGTATCAAGACTTCAGGTGATATCGTAAAAGCTTTCGCAGCTGGTGCTCAGACGGTTATGCTTGGTTCAATGCTTTCTGGTTGTCTTGAAACTCCGGGTGAGATTGAAGGCGGCCGTAAACGTTACCGCGGTATGGCGTCAAAAGATGCTCAGGTTTCTTGGCGTGGTGAACTTCCTCAGGGCATGGCCGCTGAAGGTGAGGCACGTTGGGTTAACTGCAAGGGCTCAGTGGAAAATATTGTGCATGAGCTCTCTGGAGGTATCCGCTCGGGTATGACTTACCTTAACGCGTACACATTAGCAGACATTAACAAAAATGCCCGTTTCATGGAGATGACTGCCTCTGGTATGATGGAGTCTAAACCACACGGACTGACTAACCAATAGGATCAGCTTGTTTTCTGACAACGCACTCGAAATCGTTTTAACTTATCCGAAACTACAAGAGCGTCTGAAGGCCAAACCTGAAGACGCTCAAAAAATAAAAAAGCTATTTAAAGAAATTCACGGCGAGTTTTCACCAGCATTGGTGAAGACTGCTGTGACATTTATCGATGCTACCTTTTTGAAATTGTATGATGGCGTGAATATCGAACTTTCTCCTGGCATGGATTTTCACAAGATGCAGGAAGAGGGTCACGTTGTTCTCGTGCCAAATCACCAGTCTCACGCAGACTATGTGGCACTTCAGTATTCCATGTTCAAAAAATTCGGCGTGCCAGTTCGTGTTGCTGCCGGCATTAACTTAAACGTCTTCCCACTAGGCCAGTTTTTCGGCAAGGCAGGGGCGTTTTTCATTCGCAGATCGTTCACATCAGATCAATTGTATAAACTCACTTTCGAAGCCTATATCTATTACCTTCTTGAAACAAATCAGGTGGTGGAATTCTTCTTTGAAGGTGGTCGTACTAGAACCGGAAAACTTCTTAAACCGAAGTACGGTCTTTTCCAGATGCTTTTAGAAGCTCACTCGCACAGAAGACAGAAACCTCTTTTGTTTGTTCCGGTTTCACTCGCGCACGAGCATATCCCGGAAGAAAAAGCTCACGCTCGTGAACTTGGTGGAGCAAAGAAAAAAGCAGAATCGGGAGCTCAGCTCTTTAAGCTTTTAAAACTTTTCAACAAGCGCCTCGGGACGATTCACATTCACTTCTCAAATCCAATCGTCATGAATGGTTTTGAAGGTGACCTGAAAGAAGAAACTCAAAAACTAGCGTTCCAGAATTTCACGGCCGTTGGTCGTGGGATGCCGATCACTCCAAGTTCACTTCTTGCACTCATCATGCTTGATGAACCATCTGGAGCTCTGACATGGAAACAAATTGAAGACCGTGCGATTGACGTGATTGAATATTGTCACGCTCTGAAAATTCCTATGACACCAAGTCTGTCGTGTGAAAATTTCCGTGATTCTATCCGTTCGGCTCTCGATATGTTCATCGGAAACAAAAAAATTGAAGTGCTGAAACGTGAAAAGCTGAATCAGGTTTATTACGTGATTAAGGGCGAGAGAAGGGTAGAAGTTCTTTATCACAAGAACATGATTCTCCATCACTTCCTTGTGCCGACAATCATCAATGCCGCTTGGTTTAACATGTGGAATGGATCCATCACAACTGGCATGCAACTCACTCGTTTCCTCATGAACAAACGTAAGGAAATGAAGTATGAGTTCTATCTTCCAGATCATAAAACGATGATCACGGAAGCACTGGAGATCATGTCTTATGCTCTGGGAAGAAAAGTGACGTCACTGGAAGAGTGCATGAAGCTTAATCCTCAGGAGCTTTACCAGATCGCAACGAAAGTCAGACGTTTCTCGACAGCTCTTTCTTATCTTTATGAAGCTTATTACATTTCTTCGCTTGCAGTGAAATACCTCTCTGGCACAAACTTTACTCAGGATCGATTCGTTCAGGTTTCAAAAGAACTATTCTCTCTTGAGATCGAACACGGTCGCGTGATCAAGTATCCAGAGTCCTATGCAGTGCCGATCATTAAAGACACACTGATTTATTTCCAGAACCAGAAAGTCATCGACCGCAATGATGACCGCACGTTCAAAGTGATCGATCACGCCAAACTGGATGAGAAAATTGAGAAGTTCATCAAAGATCTGAATGATCAGGTGGCGATTAATCTCAAGTTCAACAAGGCGTCTCATGAGTAATTCTCTGCTGGCGAACTTACGCTGGCTGTGTCTTCCATCCGACAACCTCGGGGTCGACTGGTTTGATAAAAGCCGTCATATTGACTCCTGTCTGGAAGCGGAAGGATTTGATCTGTCCGAAGAATCCGTTTATCTTTTGTTTTCAGATTCACCAGAAAAGATCCTTAATGGCGTAGGTCAGTGCCTTGTGGCCCGTCCCGTCATTGGACCTTTGAAAGAGGTGAAGGCCCCTTTTAAGCTGATTGACTGGAAAGCAGCTCCCATTTGGCGTGAAACCCTCCAGGGAACGACTTTGGATGAAATTCTGATGAGCGCTGAAGGGACAAAGAAGAACGCCGTAAAAGGCTTTTACTTGCGAGTGAAAAGAGAGCTTTCAGATGAGCTTAAGCTCACTGTCGAAGGTATCTTCCACGAATGACTTCTTGTCAGCGGGTGAAAAGCGTTATAATTTTTGATTTATTTAGTAAGACCCCGAATTGTTATGGAGGTGGGTTATAAGCGAGAAAGTTCAAGAACCAAGAGTAAATGAAAGGATTCGTGCACACGAAATCCGTCTGATTGGTGATGATGGAAAGGCCTATGGAGTTGTTACTCTGGCACAGGCGAGACTCATGGCCGACTCTGAGGGTATGGACCTGATCGAAATTTCCCCGAATGCAGTTCCACCAGTCGTAAAGATGATGGATTACGGGAAGTATAAGTACCAGATCCAGAAGAAGCTTGCAGAAGCTAAGAAGAAACAAGTCGTGATCGATGTGAAAGAGATCAAGTTCCGTCCAAATATCGAAAAACACGATATGGAAGTGAAACTGAATCACATCGAAAAATTCCTCGATCAGGGTGATAAGGTTAAGCTCCTTATGCAATTCCGCGGTCGTGAAATGGCCCATAAGGAAATCGGACTAGCTAAGTTCGACGAAATTATGAAGCAAGTGATTGAGAAGGGCGCTGTTGTTGAAGCTCCTTCGAAATTCATGGGTAACCGAGTGATCGCCATGGTTGCTCCGGGTAAAAAGAAATAACCCGAAAAACTACTTTAACAATTAGTTATCCCGTGATAACTTCATGCACTCTTTTAAGGGTGCATTTTTTTTGGGAGTCCATATATGGCTAAGATGAAAACTAAGCGTGCAGCTGCTAAACGCTTTAAAGTAACAGCAACTGGTAAAATTAAGTACAAGAAGGCCCACCTTCGTCACTTACTTATCAACAAGTCGAAGAAAGCTAAGAAAGATAAAGGTACTCCAGGATACGTAAATCCTGCTGACTACCATAACGCAGCAATGTGTATCCCTTACCTAGTGTAATTGGGATTTTTTAATAACCATCGAGAGTAGTGAACTAGGTTTAAGAGGGTATAACACTCCACCTACGAGCGAAGAGGAGAATGTATGTCACGTGTAAAACGCGGTTTTAAAGCCCGCCAAAGAAGAAACAAAGTACTTAAACTAGCTAAAGGCTACCACTTCGACCGTAGAACGAAGTATAAGCACGCTTCGGAAACAGTTCGTCGCGCTCTTAACTACGCTTTCATCGGCCGTCGTCTTCTTAAAAGAGATGTTCGTAAACTTTGGATCACTCGTATCAATGCTGGTGCTCGTATGCTCGGCACTTCTTACAGCCAGTTCATCTCTGGTCTTAAGAAGAAAGAAATCACGATCAACCGTAAGATGCTTTCTGACCTTGCAGTTCATGACTTCAATGCGTTCAAAGCTATCTACGACGCTACTAAGTAATTTTCATTTAAAAGAAAAGCCCCGTAAGGGGCTTTTTTTTGGTTCAAAATCTTCCTAAGTCATCAAAATCCCGTAAATATAAGATTTTTTTTCTCTTGAACTAATCCTGTTTACTGCTAACCTATTAATAATTCTAAAAAGTTGGCGATAAGCTTGTGAAACTTCATGGGAGATTTTCGATGAGCATGACTAAGGCAGACATAGTAGAGCGTATCTACAAAGAAGCAGGATTCTCGAAGAAAGAAGCTGCAGAACTTGTGGATCTCGTCTTCAAAGTCATAAAGGATACTCTGGCTAAAGGCGAGAAAGTTAAAATTTCTGGTTTCGGAAATTTTTCTATTCGCGACAAAGCTACTCGAGTAGGCCGTAACCCTCAAACGGGTACTGCGATGAACATTAGTGCACGACGTGTACTTACGTTCAAACCATCGCAGATTCTTAAAGAGGATATCACTGAGCGCTATGCTCACCGTCTCGATGAGAACGGGAAAGAGAATATGTCACTTCCAGTGAAAGAAGCTAAGCCACGTGCGCTTTCTTCATTCCTAAATAACGAAGATGACACTGTTTACGACGACGGAGACGATGACGACAATGACGAATAGTCATTCGCTCTGTTAATCTCTCTCCATGATTCCTAATAAATCCAATTTCAAATTTCAAGAGCTCACCCCCATCACGGGGGTGAAGCCTTATGTCATTAGATTCTGGGAAACAGAATTTCCTGAAATTGCTCCCATTACATCGGATTCGGGTCAGAAGCTTTACGCTCGTAAAGACGTTGAGGCCATTCTGAAAGTGAAAAAACTTTTGTTCGAAGACAAGATGACGATTCCAGAAGCAAAAGCACAGATGCAAACTGCAGATGTGCCGATGTCGAAAGTTGAAATTTCAAATGAAGTGATGGATTCAGTGATCGAAGCAAAACCACTTGTCATGGCCGCACTTGATATCATCAAGGGCATCAAGGCTAGACGAAACTGGTAATCCAGTTTCTTAAGTAAGTTAAATCTCCATCGATATTTTTCTCGAGCAAATTGAAATTCTTCAGAAGATTTTCCTGATTTGCTTTGAAGTATTCCTGAAGCATTTTTTCAATATGAGTTAAGCGATGCTTGAAAGTAATGGCCGTGAGTCGAAGATGAGAGAGGCGCAACTCATTCAAGGCAAACTCTAAGTTTGAAATAAACGGATTGATTTCTTTTTCGTGTTTAGAAACATTTTCTTCAGCAAGTTCAGAAAGATCATCGAGTAATTGAAAACTCACACCAATCTCGCGACCAAGGCGAAGGAATTCAATTTTCCCTCTCAAAGTTTGTTTTTCCGAGAGGAGATACGATCCAAGAGTTGCAAATTGAATCAGTCTTGCCGTTTTTAATTCATGAATACGAATGATGTTTTTATCTGCACCTAAATCGCGGAACTGTCCTTCAATCAGACCCTTTGCACCTGTCGTCCAGGTCATGAGTTTCAGGATGTCCTTGAAGTTCTTGTGATCGATGCGAGCAAGCTCGTTGAACGAAGCGATGAGAAGGGCATCACCAGCAAGGATCGCTTTCCATTCGCCGAAATGAGCGTGGGTAGAGGGCTTTCCGCGTCTCATAAGATCATTATCCATGCTTGGTAAATCATCATGCACGAGAGTGTAGGCGTGATGAAGTTCAATCGCAGCTGCGAGATGAAGATGATCAGCTGATAATTTGTGATTGAGATCGAGTGCTAAGGCCTCAACTAACTTTGGACGAAAAAGTTTTCCAGCAGGAAAAACTGCATAGTCCATGACTTCTAAGAGATCAGGGTTGAGACACGATTTTTTTAAGGCCGCTCGGATAGCCTCTGAGAGCATGACAGATCCTTAAGGTGCTGAAGGTTTTGGCGCCCCCAATGTACCACCTAAACGAATCTGATAAAAGCCATCTTTTTGCGTGAAAGACTGGAACATCATATCAATCAGCGGAAGCTGCTGCTTGAACTGCTCAGAAAATGCAACTTCACCTGTAAGATTAAGCGGAGAGAAAGCAATCGCGCCATTTTGCAGGTCGAAATGACCTTTAAACTGTGCTCTCATAGGGGAATTCGTGTCACCCATGAAGAGTTTATCGACAGTCACTCGTGGTGGAGCATCAGAATTTGCTTCAACTGCGAGAGTATTGATCTTAAGATTTGGAGTCGTGAAACCCTGGAGGTTTTGCGATGGAATCTGGAAATCTTTTGATTCTGCCTTAAGCGAAAGAGTTTTAATCGTGTTGTTGTTCGCCATAAGTGCGCTCATATCAACCGTCACGTTGCCACCCATTTTAAAATCACCCATAAGAGGCTGAAGACGCGAAAGAGAGATCTTCTGATCTTTCAGACGGATCATACGTTCGCCGAAGCCTTGAACGAAATAAACCGTCAGAGGTTGGGCATTCATTTCAGTATCAATCTTGAAGGGAATTCCGATCGGAGAAAAACTGATGAGGTGAAAGTTCACTGTTACGTGACTGAATTTCAGAGGATCACCCATCTTGCCCATGCAACTAGCAGGGAGAGT
>JBEIQF010000496.1:0-1793 GCA_040376635.1 Halobacteriovoraceae bacterium | reverse complement strand
TTTGTCAGTGGCAAGAATCGGCTGATCCTTGAAGATTGTTCCCCACATATTGTCGTGGAAATCATGGCCTGTGAAAATTTCAACTACACCAGGCATCTTAAGTGCCTCAGTGAAATCGACTTTCTTGATCAGGGCGTGAGCGCGGGTTGAGAAGAAGACATCAACAAAAAGTTCATTCTTCATAACCGGACGGTCATCAACAAATTCACTTTCTCCGCAAACGTGTGTGTGGGCGTAATCGTGAGGTAAGCTCATTTACTGAACCTCCGCGCAGAATTTACGGAAATAATTTTCAATCAGCACATGTCGGTAAGCTGCTGAAGCACGAAGATCGCTCAGGGGATTAAATTCCTGATGAAGCTCTTTCACGGCACCTTCCACATCAAAAGATTTTTTCAGGAATTCTTCAGTCTTATGCAGACGCAGTGGAATGGCAGAAACACCACCGGCCGCAATCTTGATATCAAGAATCTCTTTCTTTGCTTTATCTTTCCATTCAACATGGATCGCAAGATTCACGGCCGAGATATCGAGATCTTTTCTCTTAGAATATTTATAGAAACGAATGCTCGAATCAGTTTTAGGGAGATTAAACTTGATGTGAGTGATGATCTCACCCATTTCTAAAGCAGTCTTACGGTAAGCAAGGAAGAATTTTGAAATTGGAATTTCACTTTTGTTTGTCACAATAGTGGCATCCAAAGAAAGAAATGGAGGAGGCGTATCACCAATAGGTGAAGCATTGGCCACGTTTCCTACAATCGTTCCCGTATTTTTAATCTGAGGTGAAGCAAAAATATCAAGGTAAGAAGCAAACTCAGGGAGTTTGTCTTTCATGAAATGCCTGAACTCAGTATGAGTGACACGGGCACCGATCTTAACTTCCGTTCCCTTCAGCTCTGCTTTGTACAAATCAGGAATGAGGTGAAGACTTAAAAGGTGAGTGAGCTTTATTTTGCGTTTGTTATGAACAACACCCAGATCAGTAGCAGAGCCCATGATCTTCGTATCAGGATAGAGTTTTAAGTAATCAGTTGCCTCAGCAATTGTTTTAGGAGCGAAGTAATGAAACTCCTCTGACTCTAGTGTTACTGATTCAGAGAATGCTTTCACGAGATCCGCTTCCTGTTTCTCTGAATAGAATCTTTTCTTGATCGATTCAACTTTTGCGAGATCCATCGACATAGCAGCGTTGATGATTGGCTGATAACCAGTACAACGACAAAGATTTCCTGTGAGGCAGTTCTTTGCTTCCTGCTCATCAAGACTTGTATCTTTTCTTGCAATCTTCTCTTCAACAAGTCCAGTAAGTGCCATGACAAATCCTGGAGTACAGAATCCGCACTGCGAGCCGTGGCATTTCACCATGGCCTTCTGTGCTTCATGGAGTTCTTCTTTTTCTTTCAAGGCCTCAACAGTGACAAGACTTGAACCATCAAGTTGGGCCACAAGAGTGATGCATGAATTGATTGCGATATAGTTTTTTGAATCTGTTCCAGGCACATGAGGAAAGTAGCGAAGAACTGAGCATGCGCCACAGTCACCTTCAGCACATACAATTTTTGTGCCTGTCAGACTTTGATCGTAACGAAGGTATTCAGCAAGCATCATTGAAGCGTGTTCAGCTCCAACTTCTTTTCTTTTGCCGTTCAGGTAGAAAACAATTTTATTTCTCATTTAGAAACCTTTTTCAGAAGGACCATCAGATAGTGACAAGCAAGCCCTGCTACCATGCCCTGAGTGATGGAAAAAGTCAGGGGGATGAGAATCATTGCAAGGAAAGCTGGGAGCGC